>DAIUFH010000026.1:0-26107 GCA_036844705.1 Tissierella sp. | reverse complement strand
AGCAAATAATTTCTAAATGATAGTTTATATGTATTTCCTAAATAAATCAATGGTATATAAAAAATATTAACACCAAAACTGAATCTGGTGTTATAAAAACTTTATGGGAATAACTCTGTCATTATCTTTAAGCGTAACTAAATTATCGTACATACATATTACACCACCACTACCCCTTTTTATAGATGGAATTTTATCAATCATTTTAAATGTATTAATATCGCTTTTTTGCGGATCTGCGTGTTTCTTTATCTCAAGAGGATAAAGTATACCATTATCTTCAATAAGCAGATCAATTTCATTCATATCCTTATCTCTATAAAAATACAACGGTGGATTAATTATTCCCCTATTATAGTAGCTCTTAATGATTTCTGCAATAACAAAGCTTTCAAAAAATGCTCCTGCCATTGCGCCATTTTTCAAAACTTCAGATGTATTCCATCTAGTAAGATATGCGGCAAGACCTGTATCAAGAAAGTAAAGTTTGGGAGTCTTTACAGTGCGTTTTGTAATATTGTTAGAATATGGCTTCAGCAAATAGATAATGTTAGATGTAACTAGAATTGACATCCACCTTTCTGCTGTGGGCTGACTGATTCCTATGTCTCTTGCAATCGATGAAAGGTTTAAAAGTTGTCCAGTGCGACTTGCCGTAACCATCATAAATTGTAAAAACTTATTTTCATCACCTACCTGCGTTAGATCTCTCACATCTCTTTCAATATAAGTGTTGACATAAGCACCATAGAACATTTGCCAGTCAAAATCCTCGTTTACATAAAGTTCAGGCATACTGCCACGATGAATTGTCTTCCAAACCTGGTCATATGATATATCAACAAGGTCGCGTTTGCGTAAGGAAAGGTATTCATCTGTAGGAAGAAATGGTTCATCAAAAGTAACACCATGTATTTCCCTCAAAGACAATCCAAGTAAAGTCAGCAATCCCAATCTTCCTGCAAGTGATTCACTAACATATTTCATCATTTTGAACTGCTGCGAACCAGACATAAAAAATTGACCTTTATTTTTATCTCTATCAAGGACTATTTTTATCTGCGGAAACAAATTTGGTGCATATTGAATTTCATCAAAAAAAACAGGCGGCGGATTATCTTTAATGAAAGTGCCACTTTGCTCTTCAGCTGATGCACGTAAAATAGGGTCATCAAGTGTAATATAGTCAGTGTTCACTGTTACTTCTTTTAGCATGGTGGTTTTTCCAACTTGTCTTGGACCTACCACAAGGATTGCTCCAAACATTTTTGACAACTTTTCAACTGTTTTCTCTGCGTGTCTTTTAATATACATAAAAATCTCTCCTTCCGTCTAATTTAATACTCAATATTATTATAGCCATAAAAGCACAATAATATCAAGACATTTTATCCATGAATCCAAATTTTGAACCATTTATAAGGAATTCTTAATTTAGTATTTTGATGATTTAAAAAACTATGATCCCTGAAGCTTAATGCTTAAGGGATCATCTTCTTTAATAAAAAATTCTATAATACTTTTTGTAATTTGTTCTACAATTTCATCTTGATGCTCTGCTTCTAGCAAAAGCATTCTATCGATCTCATTTGATAGAAATCCCATTTCAATAATTATTCCCGGTATTGCTATATTTCCTAATATATAAAAATTTCCTGATGTAGCACCATGCTTCACATTTATATCATGCTTCTTATATGTCGAAATATCATTTAAATATTCTTGCATATGTTCTGCAAGATATTTTCCTTCTTCACTATCTACATCGTAAAAGACTATAGGCCCTATTTTTTTCTCATTTTTAATATGGTTTACATGAATGCTAATAAATAGATCTGCCTTACTGTCGTTGACTGTTTTTACTCTTGCATTTAAATCTTCACGATGACGACTTCCATTGCCAACAATTCGATCATCCAGTGATTCATCTATTTCTCTCGTCATTATCACTGTTGCACCCTTTTTACTCAACATATCCTTTAGTTTCAATCCAACTTCAAGGTTTATATTTTTCTCAAGGATGTCTCCAATATTAGTTCCTCCATCAATACCTCCATGCCCAGGATCTATTACTATCACTTTATTATCCAATGGTTTAATTTTGATGATACTTATCACACTTTGAATAGTCTTTTTATTTTGTAATAAAGTTATCGATGCTAATGAGATTATTAGTACTAGTAAAACTATAATAGATACTTTATACCTATTGATTGTCAAAAAAACAGCTGGTTTTTTCACCTAATCACCTCTTATATCCAAATATGATTTAATTAGACAATTGTATCTCAGCCTTAAAATTAGAACATACTGCCTAATTTAGAATTGTTACAATTAATATATTCAACATATTCTAAAATAAGAAATGAAAATATCATTAAATATTATTCTTTACAACACTAAGTATCTCATCTGCTTTTAAATCCTCTAACCTATAGTAACTAGCATTCATTGCTTTAGCAATATCTTTTGCTAAATTGAGCTTTACATATTCCTGCTCTGTATCTATTACGATACATTGAATTCCTTCCAAAGCAATTTCATTTGATACACTTAGTGCTTCTTTCAGAGGATCTTCTCCTGATAAGGATACATTTCCCTTTCCATCTGAAACCAATACCATAACGGGTATGATATTCTTATCCTTTTTCTTTGAAGCCTTTAATATGTCATATCCTCTTTTTAAACCTTGTGTTAGTGGGGTTTTCCCTCCTGTAGGTAAATCCTTTAGCATCTTATACGCTAAATCAACACTTCTGGTAATACTAAGAACACTTTCAGCTTTATCCTTCCTAAATGCCACCATTCCAACCATATCTCTTTTCTGATATGCATCGTTTAGCAAAGACATTATGGCTCCCTTTACTGCCTCCATTCTTTTATTTGCCCCCATAGAACCACTGGCATCCACTACAAACAGAATTGTACTTCCCGTTCTTCTTTCCCGTATTTTTTCTCTTATGTCACATTCTTTGATAGATAATGCCAGACCTTTTTTATCTCTTATAGATTGATAAGGTGCCGCCGCTCTTAAGGTTGCATCAAAGGCAATATCTTTAAGTTTCCCTTTAGGTATAGTATATCTAACATATCTTCCCTGTAATTCACTTGTCCTAACTATACTTCTTCTGCCGCTTCCCTTCCTCGTTCTCCGATCCAAAGACTTTATATTTAGATCCTTAATTTTAAAGGAATTTCCAATGTCATCTATATTTTCTGCATAAGAGTTGGGATAATCTTCTATATCATCAGTTTGCGTTGAATCCTCAAATTCTTCCAAACTATCATATTTATCAGAATCATCCCTATGTTTTTGTTCACCTGTTCTTTCTTCATCACTATCATCTTTACTTTTTCCATCATTATCTTCTTCAGTCACTGATATATCTTGAGGTACATCTCTCATTCTATGAGGAATTACCAACTCCGAAGCTTCCTTCAAATCTTCTATTATTATATTCTTTCTTCCATTTAGTACAGCAATTGCTTTAGAAGCTTCTATCATTATAATTTCAGCCCTATGACCACTGCAATTCGCCTTCATAGAAATTTCTGACGCCAACTTCATCATATCTTCAGATACCTTAACAGTACCTAAGGCTTTTCTTGCTTTTTCAATTTTATTCCATATATTATTGTCCTCTATCGCCCAATCTTTTATGAATAATGTAGGGTCTTCCTCATATTCAATTCTTCTTTTTATAATATTCTTTCTATCTTTTACATCATTTTCTGCTGTAACTTCCACATATAGCCCGAACCTATCTAAAAATTGAGGCCTTAGTCCTCCTTCTTCCGGATTCATAGTTCCTATAAGTATAAAATTGGATTCATGAACTAGGGAAATCCCTTCCCGTTCTACACTATTTATACCTGATTGCGATACTTCTAATAAAGCATTTACAATGCTTTCATTTAATAGATTTACCTCATCAACATACAATATGTTTCCATTTGCTCTCATCAGGACACTTCTGTTTGCTATGGGCTTTCCATCTGAAACTGTCTTTTCAATATCTATTGAACCAACAAGACTATCTTCAGTAATATTTAAAGGTAGCTCTATCACTTCCATATCATGAATTAGATTTCCCAATCCTCTCACCAAGGTTGACTTACCAGTACCCTTTTCTCCACTTATAAGAAGTCCACCTACAGTGGGATTAACAATATTTATTATTAATGCCTTTTTTAGCAAGGTTTGGCCAACTATAGCAGAAAAAGGATATGCATATTTATTTTTCATTTTCTATTCCCCTTATCCAACTATATACATTCTTCAATATTTCCTTCAATATCAATATATAGCCTTCTTAGTTTCTCAATGCTTTCATCCTTAGCCTGCCACATCCCTCTCTGATTTGCTTCTAAAAGTCTTTCTATAATGCTATGAACTGCCCATGGATTATGGCTTTCTATCCAGTTCTTTCGCTCTTTATTAAAAACATAAGATTCAGCTATTTCTTCATACATCCAATCTTTAATAACATCAGAAGTAGCATCCCATCCAAAGGCAATATCAACCATAGCGGAGATTTCTTGAGCTCCTTTATATCCATGTTTTTTAAGTCCTTCGAACCATTTAGGATTCAAAATCCTTGAACGCATTATCCTTGCTGTTTCTTCATCTATGTCATTTAACTTTGTTCTCGCCGGATCACTGGTATTTCCACTGTAGGAACGTGGCTTTTTCTCCGACAAACTCCTTACAGCAGCTATTAAGCCTCCATGATAATTATAGTAATCATCACAATCAAACATATCAATTTCCATAGATACTTCATTTTTTATTGTAGCATCAACAGTTGAAAGTCTTCTTTTAAATACCTCTTTAACTTTTTTCCCATGAATATTTTTACCGTAAGCATGTCCACTCCATAGAGAATAAACTTCCCCCAAATCATCTATACTATCCCAATTCTTGCCCTCTATAAGCAGATTCACTCCTGCACCATATGTGCCTGGAGCACAACCAAAGATTCTCATTAGAGACGTTTCCTTTGCTTCTTCAAAGTTAATACCTTTTTCTGTAAGCTCTTCTATATCCTTTAGTACATGTTTTCTTATATAATTATCCTCCATATCTTCATCAAGCGCTGCCACAATACTTACAGCATCCTCAACAAGCTCTATAAGATTAGGAAATGTATCTCTAAACAATCCTGATATTCTTATTGTCACATCAATTCTAGGTCTTTTTAGTTCCTCTAAAGGAATGACTTCGATGCCTATTACTTTATCTGTATTTTCCAGCCATTTTGGTCTTATACCCATAAGATAAAGAATTTCCGAAATATCATCTCCATAGGTCTTCATAGTATCGGTGGAATAAACTATTATTGCAATATTTTCAGGTAGATTCCCTTCGTCTTTGATATATCTATTTAATAAATCATCTCCTAGCCTTTTACCTACTTCAAAGGATGCTCTTGTGGGAACTTTGCTAGGATCTATGGAGTAGAAATTCCTACCCGTCGGAAGTATATCTACATTTCCTCTAGTAGGACAACCTGAACCGCCAGGAGGTACAAATCTTCCATTTACACCTTCTAGTAAATATTTCAGTTCATCAATAGTACTATCTAATTTCTTCTTTACAACTGCAGCTGCAAAGACTAACACAGCTTTTAGCTCCTTAAAAATATTTCCATTATATTTAGAAATTTCTTTATGTAGTATATAGTCTATTTTATCTATACAATATTTTTCTTTGCCAAATTCTCCAATGACTTCTCTTGATAATTCATCTAATTCATCCAGAATCATTATATTGGTTTTTCCATCATTACTTATTTCAAAAGGATTGTCCAATAAATAATCATGGTCAAAACCATACCCCTGGCAAATAGCTTCCATTAAAGATGGTATTTCCCCATTTTTTAACCTTAGAAGAGCAATTAGAAGATTGTCAAATCTCTCATTACTTGGAACTTCTCCAAATATATGGAGTCCATCCTTAATCAAAGAGCTTTTTATTTCATCTATCCACCCATGTAGCTTTTCAATAAACTCTTCAAAGCTTTCCTCCATAAATTTTTTATCTATTTTTAAATCAAGATGAATGTTATTTTCAATGGACAAATTTATTATCCTATTTTCTACATCAATTAGCTTTCCGAAGTCCCCCTGCAACGCATGATAATACTGTTTAATCAATTCATCTAACTCTTCCAAATAATCATAAGAACCACTTTTGGTTAATGAAGGAATCAAATGATCTATTAGTGCACAATATGACCTACGTTTGGCTTGTATTCCTTCCCCCGGGTTATCAATAATATAAGGGTAGATGTGAGGTATATCATCAATACATATATCTGGATAACAGTTTCTAGAAAGTGCTATTTGTTTTCCTGGAAGCCATTCTAAGCTTCCGTGAGTTCCAACATGGATTATAACATCTGCTTTAAAAATATATTTTATCCATTTATAGTAGGCTATATATTGGTGAGGAGGCAAAATCTCTGTACTATGATATACCTCATCAGCCTTGTCCTCATATCCTCTGGAAGGCTGTAGTCCTATAAATATATTTCCATTCAACACCCCTGGAACTGGCATATTCCCTTCATATACCATAAATTCTCCCGGTGCCTTCCCCCAAGAATTCTCCATCTTTTCTTGAACACTGTCAGAAAGATTTTCAAACCAATTATTATACTGACTAGCTTTGACTGTATCTGTACTCTTATCGATAACTCTATTTGTTGTCAACCATCTATTATCATTACTAACAGTATCTATTATCCTTTTAATTATATCCTCTCCATCTTGAAAATCGTATTCTGTACTTATGTCTATATCTTTTAGTCCTTCCACGATATTGTAAACGGATGCTGGAGTATCTAATCCAAAAGCAGAACCTATCATATCATTTCTAGGAGGCATATTGTGAAATATAATAGCCACCTTTTTATTTTCATTGGGTATTTTCCTTAATTTTGCCCAATTTAAAGCTAGACTTGTAATCTTTTCAATTCTCTCCTCTACAGGTATAATCATTTTTCTTTCACCGTACTCATCTTGGATAGTTTCGGTGCTAGCGAAAATACTACTTATTAACTGCCCGTCAAATTCCGGCTGATATACACCGCAAGCCAAGCTTACATTATCAAGTCCTTTTATTGATTTTTCCCATTCTTCATGTTCCTTATAGGAAATTATAGACTGTAATACAGGCACTCCTAAGTTTTCAAATATACTATTTGAGATAATTGCTTGTCCATCTCCCGGATTTCCAAGAGTAGTTTGAGAAAATCCCATTGTATTTATGACCACATCTACTACAGGTTCACCATCTATCATCAGGAGATTGTTAATGGTCCAATTTATTCCTTTTCTACCAAGGGACTCATCAGGTGCTGAACTTGTATATATTGGCAAAGGAACAGCCCCATGTTTTTCTATAGTATAAATAATATAATCAATAGCTTTTGTATTATTTGTTTGAACATAGTTACTGTAGAATAATATTCCAACAACAGTTTTATTTGAATCTCTTATTTTATTTAAATATTCCTTGGGAACTATCTCTTCTTTTGGATGATATATCCCTTCCCATACAGAAGGCTTTGGAAGCTCATATACATATTTATCTGGACCAAATGTACTTGCAATATATAAAATCATATTGTAATAATTATATTTATCTGACTTCTGATAATATGACAATATTTTCGTATATTCTTCTTCCTGAAAATTGATTTTAGGAAAAAGCGCTTTATTTTCTTCGTCTAATCCTGTTTTTATAAATATTTTCTTTCGGCCTGAAAAATTATCTATTATGCTATAAAAGTTTCTATATATTCCAATTCCGCCATGAGTTGAAATAAATATGAAGTCACTAAGCCGAATTTCCGCAATACATTTAGCAATTAACTCCTTGTTCTCATTTATTTCTTCTATATTCATAAATCCAAATTCAATTTTATTTGGATACTTATTTTCTATAATATGCTTTGATTCTTTTAGAATATATCCTTTAGAATCACTTAATAAGAATAAAATCTTAAACATAAAATCACTCCATTATATACATTTATTCAAGACTAACCTATTCTCAATAGAATTGTATTTCTCAAGTTGAAATACCAATTCTTTGATTATTGATGATGTCGAATCACATTTGATAAAATCAATATCTAAATTTTCATTTCTTAAAGATAAAATCTTGATTCCTTTCTCAGAAGCAAATTTAAGTAAATCATAATTTCCTCTATTAATTCCCTCTAAGCTTACTCCGGAATCTATTAGTGCATTGCACTTTTTTATATATGATTTTGCCATTTCTATTTTTTTAGGTTCTATGTTCACAAAATCATCTTCTATTATGGTTTCATGGCCTAAAGCCATAGAAGTACTGCAATCAATGTCATTTTTAAACAATACTCCACTATCAAATCCGATACCTCTTTTGTTTAAAGCTCTATAGATTTTTATAGCTTTACCACCTCCTCCAAGAACAAAAACCTGTGGTTCCTCCATCACCTTTGGTAATTCAATATTGCCCATTGCAATATTGTATGACCCATTATTTAGGTTATAAACTTCTCTTATAGCTTCATCTGTAAGTATGTCCTCAGGTGCACCATATTTAAATATTTCACCATTTTTAATTAAAATTGCTTTATCTGCAATCTTAGATATCAAGTCAATTTCATGCAGAGACATAATTATAGTCTTATTTTTATCTAAAGATAATTTTTTTAATATATTCAATAAATCTATCTTAAATCTTATATCTAAAAATGAAGTTGGTTCGTCCAGTACCATTATGTCTGATTCTTGACAAATAGCCCTGGCAATCATAATCCTCTGTTTTTCTCCGTCACTTAATGACCTAAATTCCTTGTTCTTAAGAGACATGCCATTTACAATTTCTATAGATTCATCAATAATTTCCTTATCCTCATTTGTTAATTTACCAAAATAATTTGTATAGGGATATCGACCTGTAGCTACTACTTCCTCAGCTGTCATCATTTCGGGAAGTACTCTCTCAGTCAATACTACAGACATTTTCTTTGCTTTCTCCTTAATCGATAAGTCATTTAAATCTTTCCCAACTATTGATATAGAACCATCTAGCAATTTTATATGGTCAGTTAGAGTTTTTAAAATGGTAGATTTTCCACATCCATTAGGTCCTAGCAAACAGAGAATTTGCCCTCTATCCAAGTTGAAATTAATATCATTGATTATTGCCTTATTTTGATATCCTACTTCTAAATCCTTTACTGAAAAAAAATTCATATTCTCTTCCTCCTATTTATCATTAAATAAATGACTATAGGTGCTCCTATAAATGAGGTAACAGTGCTGATATTTAATTCAATAGGAGAAAATATAGTTCTAGAAAAATAGTCGGATAGCAGGCAAAAACTAGAGCCTAATAAAAATATACAAGGTATTAGTAACTTAGGCTGTGAGGATTTTATGATCATCCTAACTAAATGTGGAACTGCAATCCCTACAAAGGAAATAGGGCCTGCAAAAGCAGTAACACAGGCAGATAATATACTGGATAAAAAGACTAAAATAATCCTGAATGCCTTGATATTGATTCCTATACTCTTAGCATAACTTTCTCCTAGTAAATAACCCTCCAACGGCTTAGAAATACAAAAAGTCAAAACAAGGGTTGGAAGTATAATCACAGTAGACAATTTTACCATATTCCACGTTACGCCAGAAAAGCTTCCCATGGACCATATCGCAAGACTGGCTATTTTCTCCTGTTCCGCAAATGTAATCATTAGATTAGTTCCAGCAGATGTGATATATCCAAACATAATTCCAACTACTACCAGGGCAGAGATATCCTCAACATTTCTTGCAACTAACAATACAAATACCATAGCTATTAAACTGCCTACAAGGGAAGCAATAAAAATACTCACTTCTCCTGAATTAACAGCTCTTAGGTTAAAATTCGTAAGGATAAAAATTCCCACAAATAATTTAGCTCCTGATGAAATTCCCAGGACATAAGGTCCCACTATAGGATTCTTAAAAAATGTTTGTAACAAAAATCCTGAAATAGCAAGCGCTCCTCCAAACAACATAGCAGCTATTATCCTTGGTATCCTGATTTTATATAGGATATTATATTCTAAGGTCGATAGTTCCCTATCATTGAATGTAATATCTATTAAATCTTTAATCGTAAAATCTACAGAACCGGATACTATATTTATTACAATTGAAAATATTAAAAATATAATTAAAATCGTTAATACAATATAGAATCTTACTTTTTTATTCATTTTACCACCATTCTCACATTTCTTAGTTAATTCATTAGGAAAAAGTATTCTGTTTCAGTAATCTCTCCATTAGGCGTTGTAAGTATTGTATACAAATCACTGATTATATCTGCTGCATGATCTCCACTTTGATAATAATGTGGTTTAAAACCCCATACATTCCCTTCCTTTACTGCCTTAATATCTCCCAAGTATTCAGCACTAGCTTTTAAATCTGCTATACTCTGAATAGTTGGTCCATTCAAATTGTCATAAAAAAATATTTCAGCATTCTCTATTCCTTTATAAAGCTCTTCAGCGGTCATCTTTGTGTTTCCATCCATGTCAGGATTTAAGTCTTTAAAGATATATTCTCCACCTGCAATCTCGAACATCTTTACTAGATAATCACCTTTGTTTCTAACATAAAAAAGGTCACCTGATAAGAATGTAGTAGCTACTGTTTTTCTTTCAGTAGGTATGTTTTTAGCTTTATTCTCTATTTCTTCAATCTTTTCTAACTCTGCATCAAAATAGTCTTCCGCTTCTTTTTCCTTATCAAATAATACACCTGATAATTTTACCCACTCCAATCTACCTCTAGGATCTGTTTCCCTTTGACTTCCATTTGCTAACCATTTTACTCCTAGCTCGTCAAATTTTGCAATAGTGTCATTTCCTCCATGGCTAGTCCCCGAAGTAATCAATATAAGATCAGGATCAACTGACTGAATTAACTCATAATCAGGTGCACTATTTTTACCTACAAATTTTATTTTACCTTCTTCCATCATCTGTGAGATTTCCGGTATAAACCACTTGTCTTGTGCAGAGGTAACTAATGATACCTTGTCCATAAGATTTAAAGGTCTTAGCTCCGTTACAATAGTACTGGAGAAAGCTCCCAAGGATTTGATGGGCAATTTGACTACATTTACATTTTCTTTAACTTGTGGTACTTCCTTACCTTCAGGTACTAGTAATGTTTTACGCCCAGTCCAATCGGTTATTGTCTTGTATCCACCCTTATAATAATCAACTGAAAATGATTTAGCATATTTTAACTCTAATGAGCTATCATGTACTAGCTGAGTATCCTCATCTATAATCTCTTCATGAGTATCTGTTACAACATTTTCTACTTCAGAATCATTATTGATTTCTTTACCATTGTCATTTTCATTTCCTCTGCAACCTACTAAAGTTAATGAAAGCAAAAGCATAATAATAATCAGTTTGGTCAATATCCCTTTGTTAATATTTTTCTTCTTCATTTTTTCTCTCCTTTGTTTATTGTAAATTTATCTTAATGAAGTATTTAACTTCAATATAAGAGCTGCATATTAAATACTTATTAAATACTTATAAAATACTTTTCTAACTAATTTCCCTATAGCTTATAAGCACACCATATGTATAAAACACTACAGAATAAATTAGTAAAGCTATAATTGAATTTGTATTAAAACTTCCTTTTAACGTAATATCTCTAAGTGCAGTAGTTGTAAAAGTTAGAGGAAGTATATTTATAAAGTTTTTCATTGCCATTGGTAGTTTATTTAGTGAAAAAAAGGTTCCACATAAAAATGACATTGGCGTCATTATAAATGTAGTAAATCTATTCATATCGTAATGACTATTTATTGAAAGAGCTGCACCATATCCAAAGGCAGAAAATAGAAAACTATTTAAAAAACATATAAGTACAAACTCAAAATTAATAGGAATATAAATCCCAAATACGAATGAAACGATTAAAACTAACATACTAGCATACATACCTCTAAGTGCTCCTGCTAATATCTGCCCTAAAGCTAAAAGCTTCATGTTTACAGGTGAGGTTAGATAATATTCAAAGCTTTTTTCAAATAACCTAGAAACATTAACCCTCACGGACACAGCGCTAAAGCTAGTATTCATAGTAGAAAGGGCAATTATTCCAGGAATTACAAAATGCATATAAGTAGTACCTTCTACTTGTACATCAGCACCCAACCCCCAGCCAAAAGCAATAACATATAAAAGTGGATTTATTATTGCTGCAGTAGTTATATTAAATATCCTTCTCTTAAAAAATAAAAACTCTCTCCACAATATGGTAAGTACTTCCATACTATATGACCCTCCTGTTTGTAAAATTATAAAATACATCCTCCAATGTAGTCTTTCTGACGGTATATGTAAATTTATCTATCGACTTTGCAAATTCAGAAGCCTCTTTTCTAGTATGAAAATACTTATAATTAGTTTTTAAATAATCATCAAAGTATTCTACAGTATAGTCACCCAATTGCTTCTTCAGTGCATATGGCGCATCATTTTCAAATATTTTTCCTTTATCTATAAAGCATACTTTATCACATAGATAATCAGCCTCTTCTATATAATGAGTAGTCAAAAGTATTGTTTTTCCCATAGTTTTCATAGCCTTTAATATGTCCCAGATTTTTCTTCTCCCATTGATATCTACACCTACAGTTGGTTCATCTAAAAATACTATATCTGGGTCATTTAAAAGTGCTTTTGCTATCATAAGTTTTCTCTGCATACCTCCAGATAATTTAGTTACTTCCTTATCCTTACATTCTTCTAGATCCATAAATTTTAATAATTCTTTAATTTTAATCACATAGTCTTTTTTCTTTATTTTAAATAACTTTGCTGCAAACACTAGATTTTCGTAAGTAGTCAATTCCTTATCAAGATTTGTATGCTGGGGAACTATGCCGATTCTTCTCTTTATATTGTTGTTATCTCTACTTACCTTCTCACCTTCAATCATCACTTCTCCCTCAGTGGGTTTTAGTAATCCTATTAAGATCTTTATTATAGTAGTTTTCCCAGCACCATTTGGTCCTAAGAGTCCTATAAAATCTCCTCTTTCTATGCTTAAATTAATCCTATACACTGCTTTAAAATCACCAAAAGTTTTAGTTACATTTATAATTTCAATCAATTCTATCGCCTTCTTTCTTTGCTTAAACATCCTAACTTTTTGCAAATAAAAACTATACTAATTGATTAGTATAGTTTTCAATGGATTCATACTATGTTGATGAAAATAAAAAAACCCTTTCAGGGTTTTTGATTATCATGTATTATCTATTTTGGAAAAACAAATTAATACCTTTGATGAACAAAATTTTCCCACCGAAAACCATGTTAAGCATCAATTATCAATTAGGTATCCTGACTTACATTTCTTCCTTATCCTGCCTTCCCAGATATAATCAAGTGGCTTAGTAGGACTCGTCCATGTTACAGTAGCGGGGGCTGTATCGGATTCTCACCGATTTCCCTAATATCTCAAGGAGATAGATTTATGCTCATATATTATTTATTTAATTCCATATTATATCACTCAATAAGTATTGTCAATATATCTGTGCATGCAATAGTATTATTAAAAAACCAGACTACTTCAATTAAAAGCAATCTGGTTTTCCCTTCATTTTTAATAATTTATTTACTTGTGAGAAGAACAAGAAGTGCTGCAATCATCACAGCTACAACCACAACTTGATTGTCCAGATTTCTTTCTCTTTCTACTATAAGCTATACTAAATATCACACAAACTGCTATGACTGCTACAATAATAAAGTCTATCATAAATATTCCCTCCTAAAATCACCAAGACATTAAAGTTCCAATTGAATATACAACAAATGCAACAGCATAGGCTGTCAACATTTGAACAGCAACTGCTCCTGACGTACTCTTCCATGATTTTAATTCTCTCTTCATAGCGCCGACTGCAGCAAAGCAAGGCATACACAACAGATTGAATACCATATATGAGTAAGCTGCTGCTTTTGTCTTTATATCGTCTTTCATGGATGCTAGAGCATTTTCGTCTTCGCCTTCCCAAAGGATACCTTCTGAGTAGATATCAAAGGCTGCTTCTTCATCATAAACTCCATCTTCAAATCCTAATTCTTCTAATTCATCAGCATCATACTGAGAGAAAAATTCTGCAAGATATTCTGGACTGACATCATCATCATATAATTGTGCCATAGTAACTACTACCATTTCCTTGGCAATCCAACCGGTGGCAACCCCCACAGTAGGTTTCCATTCGCCAAAGCCTAACGGTTTGAATATTGGTGCTACTACATTTCCAACAGAGGCAAGGAAACTATCATCCATTTCACACATTATACTGTTGTCTTCATTGTTTACTGCATTTACACCATTGAATGAATCAGCATTGAAGTTACTTAAAGCCCAAATCAATATGGTAGATATGAAAATAACCGTTCCAGCTTTAATTGCAAATCCCTTTACCTTCTCCCAACCATGAATAGCAATACTCTTTATTGTTGGTACACGATATCTTGGAAGTTCCATAACGAAATTAGATGCTTTAGCTTTATATACTACTTTATTTAATATTAGAGAAACAATAATCGCTACTATAATGCTTAACATATATAAAGAATAGGTAACCAAAGTTTTATTGCCACCTGCAAAGAATGTAGAAACAAACATTGCAAATATTGGAAGTTTTGCTCCACATGGCATAAATCCTGTTATAATCGTGGTAATCTTACGATCCTTTTCGGTATCAAGGGTTCTTGTAGCCATTATAGCTGGTACACCACAGCCAAATCCCATCAATAATGGAATAAATGAACGTCCGGACAATCCAAATCTACGGAATATCCTATCCATTACAAAGGCAATACGAGCCATATACCCACAATCCTCAAGGAACGAAATCAGTATATAAAGTACCAAAACCAGTGGAATAAATCCTATAATGGCACCTAAGCCTTCAATTATACCATCCATAATAAGAGACTGAAGCACCGGAGAAGCATTGCCTATTAACCCTTCAATAACGCCTCCAAAGCTAGCCCATAAATCTTCCACCAAACCCGCTAGCCACACTCCAGGACTTGGAAGACCTTCTATAAATAAAAAATTTTCACTAAATGTAGTTGCAAAAAGTAAGTACATTATAATTGCAAAGATAGGAAGTGCCAATACACGATTTGTCAAAATCTTATCCAACTTATCCGATTTAGTTTCTGTATGAACCTTCTTATTCTTTTTAACTGTTTCCTTTACAATCTTGCCAATAAATTGATATCTTAAGTCAGCGATTCTTGCTTCCATATCTCCATCTGCATTATCTTCAGCCTTTTCAACAATCTTACTTACTTCTGTTCTTTGAGCTTCAGACAATGTATCAAATATTATCTCGTCATTTTCAGCTAATTTTATAGCTCTCCATTGCAGCTCTATAGATACCGACTCTGCTTTTGCTGATATATTATCATCTTGTGAACTTTTTAATACATCATAAATAGAACTAATAGCCGAATTTACATTTTCATCGAATATTTCCAAATCCTTAGCTGATGTCTTATTCTTTGCAGCCTCGATTGCTGCATCCATCAATTTATCTATTCCCTTACCGTTTCTTGCAACAATTGGCAATACCGGAACTCCTAAAAGTTTGGATAGCTTATCGCATTCAATTTTATCTCCCTGAGCATCAACTTCATCCATCATATTCATTGCAACAACCATCGGAATCTTTGTCTCAGCGATTTGCAATGTAAGATACAAGTTTCTCTCAATATTAGTACCATCCACAATATCTATAACTACATCAGGCTTATCCTTTACTATGTAATCTCTTGCTATAACTTCCTCTGCTGAATATGGTGATAATGAATATGTGCCTGGCAAATCCAAAATATTAATCTCTTTGTTTTTCTTATATAAACCTTCTTTTTTATCTACTGTTACACCCGGCCAATTTCCCACATGCTGTCTGGCACCGGTGAGTTCATTAAAAAGCGTTGTTTTCCCACTATTTGGGTTCCCTGCTAAAGCAATTGTATATACCATGATATACCTCCCTTATTTTTTATTTAACAATAATATGTAAAAAATATTATTGTAATTGGATTTGAATATTTTCAGCCTCTGATTTTCTAAGACTCAACTCATATCCTCTAATATTTACTTCAATAGGATCTCCTAGAGGTGCTACCTTAACAACCTTTATTGATATGCCCGGAGTAACTCCCATATCCATAATCCTTCTTCTCATAGGACCACGTTCACCAATTGATATAACAGTACCTTCCTGCCCTGGCTTTAAATCCTTTAATGTAATCATCATTTCCCCTCCTAGATATCTTTTATTCTACAATTATCAATGAAGCTAGCCCTCGATTTACCGCAATTTTGGTTCCCTTCACCAATAAAATAAGTCCTGATGCATTTTCTCCTAAAACCTGAACCTCTTGACCCTTTACGAATCCTAAATCTTGAAGACGACGTTTCATTTCATCCTTACCTCTAAACATTGAAATTACTTTTGTTTCTCCCAAAGGAACCATAGTAAGTGACATATCTATATCCTCCTCGACCTTTCTATATGATAATGATTATCATTATCATTGCTGTATTAAGCATATCTTACATTAATAAAAAAGTCAATATCTTAATACAATATTATTATCAATATTCACAAAGATTTGTTACTATTTACAGTACTTTAAATTGTGTAAAATCGAAAAATGATAAAAATACACACTCACGGTTTCGGAGATGAATAATTCTATAGCTTATTCCAGACAAAAATCCTACATCTTTCAATTCCCTTAGTGGTCTATCTTTAGGGACATGAAAGCTGCTTAACGGATTTTTATCTTCCATTCACTAAGAATTATAGTCACTCCTGCAAATGTTCCCTTAGTATTTTTATCATTTTTCTTTACCTGCTGTGATTAACTGTGAGTAGTAACAAAGATTTTTAAGTCCGTTGCAAATATCCAAAAAAGCAAAAAGACTGCAAAATTTTTTTAATTCTTGCAGTCTATGATGTGTTATTGCTTAATTGCTCCAGATTTTATGAGAGCATATTTTGCACTAATTGGTCCAATTAACTCATATAAAACGGACGATGAAAGTATTATAGATAATAACATATTGCCAATTTCTACTGGTAGAATCCGTTGTGCCAAAAATGCTAGACCTATAGAGACGCCTGCCTGTGGTATAAGCGCTATCCCTAAATAGTTCCTAATATTCTTTTCAGACTTAACAAATTCGCATCCTAAAAAAGCACCTATATACTTCCCTACTATTCTTATGATAAAGTATACAACTCCTATTAGTCCAAGAGTAGACAATGAATTTATATCCAATTTTGCACCTGATAATATGAAAAAAAGCGCTAGTATCGGAGGTGTAAAATTGTTCATCTGAGTATACAACTCTTTATCATCTGTAATGCTAATATAGGTTGATCCAAATAGCATACAGGCTAACAATGGAGATATATTAAATATTGAACACAGGCCTGATATACCTAGTAAAATTGTAATAGTCAATATTAAACGATTTTCATAACTTCTCTTTTCAGTGAGCAATTTGCTTAACAAAATACCACATAAGAATCCAATTACCAAAGCTAAAATATTATATAGTATTGGTATCGCAGCAGCAATAAACGAATTGCTATTTCCATCTACATTAAAAAAAACTGTTATTATACTAAATACTAACAATGACACTACATCGTCTAATGCTACTATTTGTATTAACGAGTTGACAAAATTCCCACTAGCTTTATATTGGTTTATAGTCATGATTGTACTTGCAGGAGCTGTAGCTGTAGCTATGGCACCTAACAATAAGGAGAATTTCCATCCCAAATGAAAGACATAATTCATAGTCAATGCTATCAGAATACCTGGAATCAGTGATTCAAATAGAGTTATCAGAATAATTTGATACCCAGTTTCTTTAAATACTTTTTTAGTTAAAAATTTACCTACATCAAAAGCAATAAAAGAAAGTGCTATATCCCCTATAAAACTCATTTCACTTGCCAAATCTTGTGTTACAATATTGAGGAAATAAGGTCCTACAATAATACCTGCAATTATATAACCAGTTACATTTGGTAGATAAAACATCTTTGTAAGACGGGTCAATAAAAATCCAGCTGTAAACATCGCTGATAAAGAAATTAGCGTTACCGCAACACTATTTAATTGAAAATTATTTAAACTTAAAGCCATAAAACCACTACCTTGCATATAATTTTGAAATTTAAATTACTTAAATAATTTAATATGTGATATTATAATATGATAAAGGATGTATAAAGTAAAATTATAGTTTTTTTGATTATGATAAAATTTCTGAATGGATGTGATTATATATGATAGATACAAAATTAGAAACACTTCTTAAAGTTACCGAAACATTAAATTTTAGTAAGGCAGCAGAACAATTATCTTTAACTCAACCTGCTGTTAGTCATCATATCAATAAATTAGAAGAAGAATTAGGTTGTAAAATATTTATACGAAAAAAGAGTGAACTCAAGTTAACATCGGAAGGCGAGATTGTTGTCATGTATGCCAAACGTATCAAATCACTATATGAAAAAATGCATAAATGCTTAATAGATGAGAATTGTAAATTTACAAAATTAACAGTAGGCATTACTCATACTGCTGAAAGCAATTTTATTGCAGAAGTTTTAGCAAAATACTCCAATCAAAATTCTGGTGTTACCATAACAATTATTTCTGAGTCTACAAAAATTCTTTATAATATGCTACTAAATTATGAAATTGATTTGGCAATAGTTGAGGATACTGCAAAGAATCCTAATATAAACTCCATACTACTTGATACTGATTATCTTGTTCTTGTAGTCTCAAATAATAACCATCTAATAAAGAAAAATATAGTTACTTTGAATGATCTAAAAAAGGAAAATATGATTTTACGTTTACCAAATTCAGGGACAAGAAATTTATTTATTTCACATTTAGAAAGTCTTAATATGTCCATTGATGAGTTTAATGTTATATTGGAAGTTGACAACATCGCCACAATAAAGGATTTGATACGTAGAGATTTTGGAGTTTCTATACTTGCAAGAAGTGCATGTCTAGACGAACTTAGAAAAGGAAAAATCACCATCTTGCCAATTGAAAATTTGAGCATGCCAAGACAAATAAGTATACTGTATCATAAGGACTTTAGGCACACTGATACTTTGAAATCTATAGTACAAATTTATAGTGATACTGCTAGATTATATAAATAAGTACAAAAAGGTATTAAGTATGAAATGGAAATATTAATCATTTATAGCAATTGATGATATAATTAGAATAAGTTAAAATATATTAAAAGAAAAGTTAGTTTACATAATACATCGAAAGGTGTGAAAAGACATGTCTGACTCATCAATTACAAAGCAAGCATTGGCTAACTCTATGAAAAAGTTGATGGAAGAAAAACCTTTATCCAAAATAAATATAGAAGATATTGTAAAGCAGTGCAATTTAAGTAGAAAAAGTTTTTATTATCATTTTAAGGATAAGTATAATCTTGTAAATTGGATTTTCTATACAGAATTTGTATCCAATTTGCAAAATAATCCTGATATGGGATGGAATCTATTTGAGGATATATGTATCTTTTTCTATGAAAACAAGACCTTTTACCGAAATGCATTAGAGGTGAGAGGGCAAAATTCCTTTTATGATTATTTTGGTGAGATATTGTCATCTATTATTGAATTACACTTCAAGAGCATACTGGGAAAATATGATACTAGCAACTTTTATGTAGTATTCATAACAGATGCAATTAGAATATCGATTTCTCGTTGGCTATTAGAAGGTGCTCAAATACCGCCTAAAGAATATGTGGCTTTGACTAAATCAGTAGTTACGGGACTAGCTAAGTATATTATAGAAGAAATGGATGATAGATAAAAAGTAAAAAGTAACATATCTATTTAATATATGTTACTTTTAGCTAGCAAAGATAAGATTTCCAAAATGCAATTATTTCTAATATTATATTCAGTTGTTAAGGTTTCCTCAGAAAAAACTATAGTCCCATCTTGTAATATTTTTATAAAGCAAGACTCCGTAGAGATATTCCTATCTATATGCATAATATCTTCATAAAAGTCTATTAAAAAAACAGGATATTTTTGATTTGTCTTTGCCTCTTTTATATGAGCAGAGATTTTTTCAGAATTCTCATTATTACAATTCTTCGATTTTATAAGAAAAGCAAACATACAGTGAAGTTCTTCTATATAGCGAACCCAACTATCATCTAAAATCACATTTGCATTATCATCATTATAATTAAAATAAGAACCAAATAAGCATTTATTATCTAACAAAATCTTAATTGCGTGTTCAAATTCCGGTTGTGCGTTAAATGGGTCCATGTAAACAGAAACAATAGCATTGCCATATTCTCTCAATTTGCTAGTATTGTCTTTTGTTAGTAATTCCGGATAAGAATATATTATAAATGCACACTCAGAATTTTGTTTTACAATGTCAAGCAGCTCATCCATATATTCATCATCATTTCCAATAAAAAACATATAACTATATATTCCAATTTCTTTACCTTGCTGAATTATGTCCAAAATTTCAGTTTTTGACAATGAGTTTTCAGCTTTATTCTCTAAGTCAAATACAATAACCCACGGCACATTAAAACCTTTTTCTTTTTCAATATTTCTAATTTGATTTGCACCATTTGTCCAACTATTTAGTCCAATATTTATACCAAAGTTTTTTATTATATAGGGATCTACATTGTTGACAACTTCAGAAACTAGCTCATAATAAGGGCTATCTTCATTTGAAAGCATCTGCCTGGCAATTTTAAAAAAATCTTTTTGAAAAGATCCCTTGGCAAAATAATCTCCTAAATCCGTAAGATTTCGAACCGCACGTTTCAAATCTGTATTTATATCATTAAGTCCTTTATCCACAGCTAACTCTATTAACATACGTAATAACTGCTGATGCATTTAGATATCACTCCATTTTTTTATTATTATGTATAATTTAAACTATAAACTTATAAATTATTATTGTAAAGTTACAAAATTATAAATTGTGTAGAAATGTTACAATATTTTTATTTGTGTAAATTTAGGACATTTTATTTTTTTGACCAATGTAATTCTCTAAAATTCCCATTATAATGAATGTAACGAATGGTTTTTAAATACCTATAAATAAGGAGGTAGCTATGAGCGAAAAAACAATTAAAGAAAACCTACAAACATTTGGATTAAAGAAGGTGTTAGGATATTTAGACAATGACCCGGATACAAATATTCCTAAAATAATAGAATGGGTAGAAATCTTTGACAAGGAAGGAACAGTTAAAACCCAGCTTGAAATCTTTAAAGATGTACTGCATAACCATGATAACAACTGGTATAAGTTAACAAAAAGTCTTTGGACTGATATTGATGATGATGTAAGAAAAACTCTATTTGAAAACTTTATCATCAATTCCACTATTATAGGTGGAAGAAAGCAACAAAAAGCAAGAGAAAAGAACAATTGCAATGTTCCATGGGCAATTCTAATGGATCCTACCTCAGCATGTAATCTTCACTGTACAGGCTGTTGGGCTGCTGAATATGGCAATCGTATGAATATGGACTTTGATACTTTAGACGACATTATAAAACAAGGTAAGGAAATGGGCATCTATATGTATATTTATTCTGGCGGAGAGCCACTTGTACGTAAAGATGATATCATTCGATTATGTGAAAAACACGATGATTGTGCATTTCTTTCCTTTACTAATGGATCTTTGATTGATGAAGAATTCGCAGATGAAATGCTTCGTGTTAAAAACTTTGTCCCTGCTATCAGTATCGAAGGATTTGAAGCAGAAACTGATTTTCGTAGAGGAAAAGGTACTTATAAGGCAGTCATAGATGCAATGGAAATACTTAAAAAGAAAAAGCTACCTTTTGGTATATCATGCTGTTATACAAGCAAAAATACTGATATAATTGGTAGTGAAGAGTATTTTGATAGTATGATTGAAAAAGGTGCAAAGTTTGCATGGTTCTTCACTTATATGCCAGTTGGAAATGATGCTGTACCAGAGTTAATGGCAACTCCTGAACAAAGAGAGTTTATGTATCATCAAATAAGAAAATTTAGGAGTACTAAACCTATATTTACTATGGACTTCTGGAACGATGGAGAATATGTAAAAGGATGTATTGCTGGAGGGCGTAATTATCTTCATATAAATGCCAATGGAGATATAGAGCCTTGTGCATTTATACATTATTCAGACTCAAATATTCGTGAAAAGACTTTATTAGAAGCATTTAAATCACCCCTTTTCATGCAATACCATGACAATCAGCCATTCAACTCTAATCATCTTCGTCCTTGCCCATTACTTGATAATCCAAATAGATTAACTGAAATGGTAGAAACATCAGGCGCTAAGTCTACTGACATGCAAAATCCTGAAGACGTAAGAGAATTGAGCAAGAAATGCGAAAATGCAGCTGATAATTGGGCTCCTGTAGCAGATAGATTATGGCAGCAATAAACTATTAAACCACTCTATTAAAAATATGTTTATAGAGTGGTTTTCTGGTATTATATATTATATAATAAGATTTACTGGAATTTGGAGTGATATATTTGAAACAGCATAAATTTAATAAACAAAGAATTTTAAGTTTACTACCATTTATATTTATTGTTTTGGGAATTTTTTTATTCTTCAAGTATGGAAGAAATATAAGTCCAAAGGAAATATTGGACTTGGCTCCAGAAAATTATTTTGCTGCATCCATATATTTACTAGTAATATTTGCTTTTAAATCACTTTCTATCGTATTTCCGATACTAGTGCTTTATGTTAGTTCTGGAATGATATTTCCATTGTATCTAGCTATTATTGTAAATATTATTGGAATAGCCATTGCTTTATCTATTCCTTATTCAATAGGATATTTTTCTAGAAACAAATCCCCTGAGGATCTTTATGAAAAATATCCTAAGTTACAACAGATTAATTCCATCAGTACCAATAATGAAACACTTTTTGTTTTTTTGATAAGAATCATAGGCATAATGCCAATGGATGTTGTCAGTATTTATATGGGTTCTACAGGAGTACCTTTTAAAAAACACTTAATTATATCTATATTGGCAATGCTCCCTAATTTGCTAGCAACAACATTTATGGGTGCAACAATATTTGGATCTACAACGACTAGATTTTTACTATCATGTGCTTTTAAAATAACTATCTCAGCTACTTCTATTATATTGTACAAAAAATATAAAAAAGCATGATGTTATTTATAATTAGTTGTATGATGAATCCATTACGAACCTTTCGAATTCAAACTAACATACTCTTCCAATCCGTCAACTATTGAGTCAACTATCTTATTTTGATAATCATCTGTTAGTAATAGTTTCTCTTCATTTTCATTAGATAAAAAACCACATTCAATGATTATAGCTGGCATCTTTGTTTGATTCAGTACAATCAAATCTTCCCTTTCTACTATCCCTCTATCTCTAGCCGAAGTTCCATTAGCTATTGAATTCATCATGATTTGTGCAAATTCATTGTTGTTTAAATCGCCTATGGTACTTTCTCTATCCGGATAATATAGCACCTGGATTCCATTTACAGAACTATTATCTTCCATGGAATTGCCATGAATGCTAATAAATACTCTCGCTCTTTTTTTGTTTGCCATTTCTGCTCTTAAAAGATTGTCTACAGATTCGTCATTGTCTCTGGTTGAAATTACTTTATATCCATTTGACTTTAACTTTTCCTTTAGCTTTTTAGTAATCTCCATATTGATATCTTTTTCATAACTTCCGCTAAATCCGATAGCCCCTGGGTCTATACCTCCATGACCCGGATCAATTACTATTATTTTCCCCGAGGATTTAAAAGGCATTTCTCTCACAATGAACAATACGACTAAAATTATCAACAAAACTAATAATAGTAGCCTAATTTTTTTAAACAATATCTGTTCCCCCTTATGCTTAAAAGAATCACATAAAAACCACAAGCTATTTTTTATGCGATTTCTTTCTTATACTTATTGTACATCTTAGATATGGAAATATATATAATTAAAATATAACATATATTTTAATTATATCATTGGATTGACCAATAAATATTAAAGAATTATCTAAGATTGATCAAATGATGCTTTTGATGCCTACCCATTTTTGTCATCCCGAGCGCAGTCGAAATGAAATACATAAGGTACTTTTTAGTAACTTCTTTATAATAATTAAATATATTAATGTAGAAATTAATTATTTTTACATTAATATTAATATTTTTAATTATTAATTGACATTATTTAATATCTGTAGTATATATATAAGTATAAAGAACAGAAAGAGGGTATCGACAATGAAATACAAAGCCCCTGGAAAGTGTCCCGTTTGCGGAGAAAAACTTTCCATTACAAAACTAAACTGTCCCAAATGCTCCACTGTCATCGCAGGTGATTTTCAACCCTGTGAATTCTGCCGTCTTCCTGAGGAGGAACTTGAATTTATAAAAGTATTCATTACATGCAGAGGAAATATCAAGGATGTGGAGAAAGAACTAGGTATCTCATATCCAACAGTCCGAGGCAAGCTTGACTCGGTAATTAGAAATCTCAGTTTAGAAGCTTCTGCCAAAGAAACCTTGAAACAGGATGACAAAGCAAATGCCAGAAATGAAATTCTTGATCAGCTATACAAAGGAGAACTTACTTCTAAAGAAGCAACTGAAAAGCTAAAAAATTTATAAGTATTTATAAGTATTAGTTTAATACAAAAAGTAACGGCACAATATTAAATAGCAAAAAATATATAATATTTAGGAGGTTTTTCTAATGAATGAACAACAAAAAATATTAGAAATGATTGAAAATGGGCAGATCACAGCAGCCGAAGGAATGGAATTATTAGATGCGCTTAATTCTACAAATCAATCACCACTAGGATATACACCTGAAACCATCAGTACTATTGACCATAAATACAAATTTTTAAAGGTTAGAGTAACTTCAGATAATAAAACTGTAAACGTTAATGTCAACATTCCTTTAAAGCTGTTAACAACTATAGGAAAAATAGCTGATAAGATGACAGCTATTATACCAGAAGATGCTCGCAAAAACTTGGAAACAAAAGGCGTCAATATTTCAGATATCGATTTTGCAAAGATTGTTGAGGAAATCATCAATGGTACATTGGATGACCCTAATATAGTGGATGTCGAAGCATGGGATGAATCCAGTAAGTCCATGGTTATGGTAAAGGTTTTTGTTGACTAGGGAGGCTGTGTAAATAATTTACACAGCCTTTTTAATATACCAATACCTTACAAAATAGGAAAATTGCTTAAGTTGCTAAAAAGCATATGTAACTGTATTGTAATCTTTATATAACTTATTTGAAACTATTTTTAACACATCGGTTGATATACTTAAACTAGAAATTATAATTATATAAATAGTTAATAGAGGAGATCAATATATTGAATACTTTACACAATCGTCGCTACACAACAGGATTAGATGGACTTCGTGCTTTTGCAATTTTATCCGTAGTTTTTTATCACTTTACATTTAGTTGGGCGAAAGGTGGCTTTTTAGGAGTTAATATCTTTTTTGTCTTATCTGGTTATTTAGTCACTTCTAAAATCTTGTTATCACAAGACAGTTTTAAGATAAAAACTTTTTGGAGGAATAGATTTTACAGAATATTCCCATCTACTTTTTTTATGATTATAGTCACTGTGTTGTGGATACTTGTATTTGACCATAAGCTTCTGCCAAACATTTTAGGAGATACTATCTCTTCTGTTTCTTATACAGCTAACTGGTGGTTTATTTTTCACAAAATTTCTTACTTTGATAGTTTTGGCTCACCCTCTCCTTTTAAACATATGTGGTTTTTGGCTGTGCAGGAGCAATTCTATATTTTATGGCCACTTATACTTATAATAGGGCTTAAGGCAACTAAAA
>DAIUFH010000025.1:0-26892 GCA_036844705.1 Tissierella sp. | reverse complement strand
TCTTAGTTCTTAGTTCTTAACTATCTCACTCTTGTCATCCTGAGCATAGCAAGGATCTCGGGTTTTATTCTGAATAGGATATTGTCTTAGTTAAACCATCGTATCCTATGACTGTATTCTCAAATATATTCGTGGCATTTTGTAAACATAATTCAGGGTCTTCTATTGCTGGACTAAAATGGGTTAGCAAAAGCTCTTTCACATGACCCTTCTTAGCTAATTCAGAAGCTTCTTGAAATGTCATATGCTTATTTTTAATAGCCTTCTCTATATCCTCATTAGATCCATAGGTTCCTTCACATATAAATAAATCACTATCACTAATAAATTCAGGAATTGTATCAACCGGTCGTGTATCTGTTATAATACATATTTTAATACCTCTCCTATCCTGTCCTAATACCATATCCGGAGTAAGTATTCTACCTTTATGTTCTATAACTTCACCTTTTTGAAGCTTGTTCCAGAATAATTTAGGAATATTGTTGGCTTCTGCCTTTTCAGGCATAAATTTTGGCGCTCTTTTAAAATAAAAACTATACCCAAGGCATGGCGCTGAATGATCTAGTTCGGTTGTTCTAATTTCAAGGTTATCTGATTTTAAATAAGTTGGAGCTTCTAATATATTTATCTCATAAGGAAGATATGGTAATGATACTAATAACCCCTCTAAAACTTTCCATATACCTTTAGGACCTATAATTGTTATCGGTTCAGTTCTATTACTATTTCCTATAGTAGACAAGAGTCCTGGCAATCCAAATATATGGTCGCCATGTACATGAGTTATACATATGGTACTAATTGCTTTAAATCCAGTTTTGACCATTCTCATTGCAACTTGTGTGCCCTCACCACAATCAATGAGAAGCTTTTCGCCTTGATAATTAATTGTCATAGAAGATAAAAATCGATTCGGCATTGGCATACCTCCACCTGTTCCTAAAAGTGTAATATCTATCATAAAATCACCCTAATCCCAGTTAATATAATTTCTTCTTGCTTATTGTATCCTTTTTTAAATTCTACATTATATTATGATATTATAAAAGGGTATAAATAATATTATTAGAATTAAAATTAGGAGGAATATAATATGGTTACAAGTCTAAATGGAAAATTAGTTGGAAAAATGGCATTTGAAATGGACATAAACGGTCATAAGTTAATCACCGATACTTCTGTAGAAAACGGTGGAGACGATTTAGGATATAGACCTAAAACCTTGTTACTTGCTGGTCTTATTGGATGTACAGGGATTGATGTAATGATGATTTTAAATAAGATGAAGGTTGAATTGGAGGATGTAAATATTGATGTAGAGGCTGACGTTGTTGATGAGGACCCTAAGGTATACAAATATATTAAATTAAATTATAGATTTAAGGGAAAAGACTTACCTCTTGATAAAATACAACGTGCAGTAGAATTATCACAAGAAAAATACTGCGGAGTTTCTGCAATGCTATCAAAAGCAGTCCCAATTACCTATGAGATTATTTTAGAGTATTAAAAAAACCATTTACACTGTCGTACTAAGACAAATAGCATTTCTTTACTAGCGAAGAATCTCGGGTCAAACCCTAGATTCTTCGCTTGCATTCACAATAACAACATAATTCTTAATTCCAGTTTATATTTTACAAGTGGGAACAAAATTTTAATATAATTTCCCAACTTTTTCTTCTACATTTTCTACAATTACATTTGATTTAATAATATCTTCACATCTATCTAGATCAAAATACATTACTCTATCATCGTCAATCTTTGATATCTTATCCCTTACAATATTATATGCTTCCTGTGTACCCATTCCCAGACCTTTATTCCCTCTTAAGTCAATTGCCTGACAGGCACCAAAGATTTCCATGGCAATAACCTTTCTTACATTCATCATAATCTCTCTGGCTTTTCTTGCTGCTACTGTGCCCATTGATACATGATCTTCTTGGTTAGCTGAGGAAGGAATAGAATCTACACTTGCAGGATGTGCTAATACCTTATTTTCAGAAACTAAAGCTGCGGCAGCATATTGAACAATCATAAAACCTGAGTTTACGCCACCATTTTCAACCAAAAAAGCAGGTAATCCATTGCTCAATGCTGGATTGACCAATCTCTCCAGCCTTCTCTCAGATATATTTGCCAACTCCGATAAACCTATTGCCAAGAAGTCAAATGGAAGTGCCATTGGTTGACCATGGAAGTTTCCACCTGATATAACCTGTTCCTCATCAACAAATATCAATGGATTATCAGTTGCTGCATTCATTTCAATTTCTACCTTTTCTTTAACGAAGTCGAAACAGTCCTTCGATGCACCATGAACTTGTGGGACACATCTAAGTGAATATGGATCTTGAACCCTTAATTCACCCTGTTTAGTTGTGTTACTACTTCCAGATAGTATTGATAATAAATTTTTCCCAGTGTTTATTTGACCTTTATGTCCTCTAACTATATGTACCTTTTCATCATATGCGTCAGTTATTCCATTTAAAGCTTCTATAGTCAAAGACGCAGCAATATCTGCTGTCTTACTTAAATTTATTGAGTCATATATGGTATGCGCACCTATAGAAGTCATCACCTGAGTTCCATTAATTAAAGCAAGACCTTCCTTTGACGTTAATTCAACAATATCAATCCCTGCCCTATCCATTGCCTCACTTCCAGTCATTCTGATGCCACTATAAATAGCCTCACCTTCTCCTATCATTACTAAAACCATATGAGCCAATGGAGCTAAATCACCACTGGCACCTAAGGAACCTTTTTCCGGAATAATGGGAATTACTCCATTGTTTAGCATATCTATCAATGTATTTAGGGTAGAAAGCCTTATTCCCGAATTTCCTTTAGCGAGTGCATTTGCTCTTAATAACATAATCCCTCTTACAATTTCTTCCTCTAGCGGATTGCCTACACCGCAGGAATGGCTAATAATAAGATTTCTTTGTAGTGTCTTTGTCTCTTCCCCATTTATGACAACATCGCTAAATTTCCCAAATCCTGTAGTAATCCCATAAACAGTTTTATTTTCACTTACAAATCTATCTACAAGTGCTCTAGCCTTATTTACACGTTCAACTGCATCCTGAGATAATTTTACTGTTTTATGATTTCTTGTAATGTCAATAAATTGTTCTAAAGTTAAACTATGTCCATCAACTAATATATGGCTCATTTCGATTCCTCCAATATATTTAAACCTGATACGATTTTTTTAGATTATACCATAACAAGGCTTTACATGCACTGACTGCAATTAATTGAATAGTACTTTAGCAGAATAGTAAAACTTTAAAATTTATGAAATGTTTAATATAGTATATGAAAATTTTAGTAACTTAATCTAAAAAAGAAAAAAGTCCAAATTGGACTTTTTAATTAACCTTTTCTTCACTACTTTATATCTTAAATTTATTGACTTCCGCCTTTAACTTATCAGAACTTTCTTTTGTTTTGATAACTAGATTTTTGACATCAATAGCCTTAATATCTGCTTCTGAAACTCTACCAGCTATATGTGTTGTTCCACTGGCACCTTCATTTGCCGCTGAAGCTATATCATTTACAGCTACTGAAACATTTCTTATAGATGCTAATAGTTGTTCACATGTAGCACTAAATTCAGTAACTAGATCGTCAACAAAATTTGCATCATCTTTATATTGATCTGCTACCTTAATCATTGTTTGATAATCATTTTCTACTTCAGTAGACATGAAAGTCAGTAGATCATTTGAACTACTTGATAGATTATTTACCGAGCTGGTTACTTTTGTTGTAACTTCCTGTATCTTAGAAACTTCCTCTTTTGATTGTTCTGCTAATTTTCTAATTTCATCTGCGACTACTGAAAATCCTTTACCTGCCTCTCCTGCCCTTGCAGCCTCAATTGCTGCGTTCAAAGCAAGTAAATCTGTCTGTTCTGTAATTTGCATTATGGATTCTGATAAAATATTGATTTCTTTTACTACTTTTGATTCATCTATTGCTTTTTCTAGATTATATTTTGTATCCTCATATATTTCTAATGCCTTTGTTAAAGAAGCATTTACGCTCAATTTTGTCTTATCTGCTCTTTCACTTATTTCGTTAGCCGCACTTGATCCTTCTTGAGATCTTTGTGCAATAGATTGAACAGCACTTTCAATTTCTTGTGATGTTGCCGTCATTTCCTCTGTTGATGCAGCTGTTTCTTCCATACTAGCTGCAACCTCCTGTGTAGTTCCGGAAATATCCTCTAAGTCACTACCTAACATTTTCACTTTAGAAATGACATTTTCAACTTCATTATCAATCACATTCGATTCGCCTTTAATACTATAAACCAGCTGTTTTAAAGAGTTCTTCATACTGTTAATACCATTGATAATTATTCCTATCTCATCTTTTCTGGACAAATCCCTTTTATCGATTTCTTGTGAAAAATCTCCCTCTGCTATTAATTTAAGATATTCTGAGGAACGTTTAATAGGTTTAGTTATTCTATTTGTAAAAACACTAGCTAATAGAGTAGATAAAAGTAATAGAGCGGCTGCAAAGCTCCCTCCTATGTTGATTGTCTTCCTCATACCTTCTGTTAATTCACTTTCAGCAATAAGCGAACCTAATATCCAATCTGTACCCTCTACTTTGTATGGATTTACCAGATAATCTATTCCTTCTATTTCAACTTTAAACGGTTCCAGGTTATCATTTAGAATCATTTCCAAGCCTTCAATATCTAGGTCACTTATATTTTTGAAATTATTTTCTGGATTTTTACCATCGGCCATTATGATACCTGTATTGTGAACTATAATAGAATATCCTGTCTTACCAGTTTTCATTTTACTAAGCATGTTGCTAATTACAGACTGTTGTACGTCCAATCCTATAACACCTATTATATTTCCGTCTTTATCTTTTAAAGTACGTGTATTACTTGTTATCAAAGATTGACTTGCCGGATCATAGTAAGGTGCTGTCCTTACAACATTTCCATTACCACTCATACCTGCATTGTACCAAGGAGTATTGCTAGGTGTATAGTTTGCTATAGTTGTCGTTTCAGGCCATTGAACATATGAACCATTTTCCATACCAAAATAAATATACATAGTATCAGGGTTCGATTCTGCAAAATGTTTGAACATATCATAGATTTCTTGCTCTATTCCTCCATTTTCCGATGGTGTCATCTGAACTGTCTCTGTTGTATCAACATAAGATGTTATACTATTATCTGCTTTCAAAACCAACGGATTTGTAGCTAGCATCTCAATATTCTTATCAATTTGATTGTAAAATATATCTATAGACTGTGATACTATTTTCATTTGTTCATTTGAATTTTCATAATAATTCTCATAAGATTCGCTATTTACCAAATAATACATTACATAAGTAAAGATTCCTAGTGTAATAAATGTAGTAACAATAGATAAAATTAAAATTTTTGTTCTAATACTATTAAATAACTTTTTCAAAACATCACCCATTCTTATGCTAATTTATATATTTAATAAAGAAATTAGCCATCAAAAGCTAACTCTTTATTTATGTTTATTTCAATTCGCCTATTATATTTTCTGCAATATTTATAATAGTGCCTTTGTGTATTAAATCTCTAAGTTTTTCTATATGTGGATACAAATACATATCATCTTCCATTATAGGAACTGTTTGCGAAATCTCATTGTAAATTGCTTCTGTAACTTTACTTTTCTTTAAATTCTTATCAATATATTGATAAGATTGATATGCAGACAATAATTCAATAGCTAGTATATATTCTAATTTTTCAGCTATGGCTATTGCTTTTTTGGATGAATTATATCCCATAGCAACATAGTCTTCCTGATTACCACAAGTAGGTATATTGTCTATTACTGAAGATGTTGATAATATTTTCATATCATTTAATAATCCAGCTTGAGTATACTGAGGAATCATTAATCCAGAATTTAATCCAGGGTTATTGACTAGAAACCAAGGGTTTTCTGATAGATTTCCATCTACAAGTCTGTTATTTCTTCTTTCCGACATCTTAGCAACCATGGTTGCAGCTAGAGCCACTGAGTCCATCTCTAAGCCAACATATGATGAGTCAGGATTTCCTCCAGATATCGCTTCACCGTCCCCATTTTCACCCCAAATGATTGGATTGTCAGTACAGTTGTTCATTTCATTTTCTATAGTTCTTAATGCATCATATAGTGTTTTCTTAGCAGAACCATGTAATTGTGGAATACATCTAACAGATAATGCATCCTGTAATCTATAGTTGTAATTTTGTTTTGCTATATCCGAATCCTCTAAAATTCTTCTCACATTTTCTGCTGTATCATATTGTTCAGCATGATATCTAACCTTCATAAGTCTTTCATCAAAAGCTCTCAATGTTCCTTTTGAAACTTCCAAAGTCATGGCACCAATAATATCAGCAGTTTTAACAGCTTTTATAATATCATATAAAGCTATGGTGGCCATTCCGGTTACACTAGTTGTACCGGAAACTAAAATTAGTCCTTCCTTATAAGATAATTCAAAGTTATTTAGATTATTTTCTTTTAGTACTTCTGAAGAATCAACAGCATGTCCATCTTTTATCATCATTCCTTCTCCCATAACTGCTAATGCTATGTGAGCTTCAGGGGATAAATAGCCAACTGACCCCTCTTTAGGGGCATAAGGTATCAAATTCAGATTTAAAAAATCTTTATATCGTTCTAGAGTTTCATATCTTATTCCACTATATCCTGTACCAGCATTTTGAAGTATCATTAGCATTGTTGCACGTACTTCTTCTTCACTCATTGGCTGCCCTACTGAAGTTGAATGAGTTATTATAATATTTCTTTGAAGCTTACCAGCCTCTTCCTTAGAGATAGTTTTTGTACTATTAGCACCAAAACCTGTTGTTATGCCATACATAACCCTACCTTGTTCCACCCATTTCTCAACTAATTCTCTTGACTTTTTTACCCTTGTTTTATATTCTTCAGTAAATTCAATTTTCTTTTTATTTCTAACAATATTCATAAAAGAATTTAAGTCCATTTTATTGCCAATCATTTATATCACCTCTACAAGCAATTAGTTTTACTAATTAAAACCTAGAAGAAGAAAATCCTCTCCTAGGTTAGCAATCTTTGTATTAAAATTAAAATCAACTTATTCTTCTATCTTGTCAACAAAGAACATCTTTATTGCAGAAATTATTTGAAGAATATATATAAATAGAACTACAAATCCTCCTGCAGTGGCTAATGCCTTAACACCTTCAACACCCTGCTCTTGTCCCCCAAATGCAGCCATGATTATTGCAATAACTCCTATAAGTCCACCCCATAGGACTTTCAAATATGCTGGTGGTTCAGTTCCTATTGGAACATCTTTAAGACACATAGAAGCAATGTCTGTTGAAGTTGCATCTGCACATGTAACAAAGGATACTATAATGATAAATAGATTAATAGGTATGATTATAGTTCCTAACCCAAATGGCAAACCTTCAATAAATTGCCATAGAGCAGATATAGCATCGGTACTGGCTATAGTGTTGACTAAGTCTAATTGTCCTGTGATTTGCATATTCAATGCAGAACCACCCCAAACTGCAAACCATATAATGCCAAATACTGAAGGTAGAACTAAATTTACCATTAAAAATTCTCTTATGGTCCTACCACGTGAAATCATAGCTAAAAATATTCCTGTAACTGGTGCATATGCTATCCAACAAGCCCAGTCAAATAAAGTCCAAGATTGTGTTAATGCAGCTCCTCCTATATCAATTGGGTCAAGACCCCATAGCCAAAAGTTATCAAGCCATTCTGCTATACCTGCTGTAGCTGTCCTTACCATAAATAATTTTGGCCCTACTATTATTAGTAATAGTAGTAATCCATAATAGAAATATGAATTAAGGCTGGCTACTTTCTTCATACCTTTATCCAACCCTATATATGAGGAGAATGTATAGAAGAAAATAATTGCTATACCAACAAATAGAAATAGAGTAAATGTTTTTTCAATTCCGTAGGAATAATTTAATCCGCTTGTTACCAGTGTTATGCACATTGTTAACCCAGATGTTAATCCTAATGCTATAGCCAACATGGATAAGGTATCAATCAGATTCCCCCAAAAACCTTTAGTAATCTTTTCGCCGAATAAAGGCTTTAAAGTTGCTGTTACTGTAAGTTTATCCTTTTTATTGAAGTAAACGTAAGCAGTTATAAGTCCTGTTAAGGCATACATAGCATAAGGTATAAAAGTCCAGTTATAAAAGCTTCTCCCCATTGCAAATCTTAACGCTTCTGCAGATTGAGGTTCTATTCCCAGACTATTTAATTCGCCCCAAACATTACCAAAATAGATTAACGGTTCGTTAACTCCCCATGTAACAATTCCTGTTGCAACACCTCCAGTTAATGTCATTGCAAACCAGGTAGCCATACTATACTTAGGTTTTGCATCCTTTCCCCCTATACGAATCTTACCTAATTTGGAAAACATAATAATAAAAACAATAAGTAAGCCTACAATACTTGCTATTTGATATAGCCATCCAAATGAATCTAAAGACCAATGGAAGAATGCCCAGGCCGTATCGGCAAGTGCTTGATTATTAAAAATTCCTAATAAAGCCGCTGCACCAACAAATATGACTGCTGGTAGAAATACACCCATACGTATGTGTTTCTTTTCTTTAGTTTTTGTCTCCACAACTTTCACTCCTTATTTTTATATTTAAAATACAAAATGTATTTTATAAACCAGAGATTAAATTTTATTAATAATATCGATTAAAATATTTGATTTAATGAAATCATAAGCCTTCTTAATATCAATACTTATATTTCTGTCTTTATCATAAAATGGAACAAGTTTTCTAAATTCTTCATATGCCAATTTAGTAGCCTTTCCTAATTCTATATCTCCTCTTAAGTCAATTGCTTGGGTAGCATGAATCAGTTCAATGCCAATTATATATCTTATATTGTCTATTATTTTAAGAACCTTGTCACAGGCTAAAGGCAAATTGCTAGCATGATCCTCAATATCTCCTGCCAATGGGAAGAAATCCATAGAAGAAGGATTTGCAAGCATTCTATTTTCAGCATCAAGATAGGAAAATGTCTTCTGTATAGCGCAATAAGCTATGGTCTTTACATCACATGGTGTTAAAAATCTTGATAGCTTTGTAAAAGCCGGGTCTGCAAGCTTTATCAACCTATAGCTGGATGCCTTTGAAATATGATTTAAAGCATTAGCTAACATTTCCACTCCAATAGCTAGGGTCGTTGTCTCAAAGTTTGAACTTACTGATGTTCTATCTTCATCATAAACGATACAAGGGTTGTCATCTGTAGAGTTTACTTGAATTAGAAATGTTGATTTAACAAATTCCAGTGCATCTAAAACAGTTCCAGTTATAGTATGAGCCCCTCTAAAGCTTAAAGGATCTTGTAATGCTCTTTCACTATTAGGTTTATTTAAGTAACTACCCTCCAAAAACTCACGACATTGCTTAGCACTTTTTATTTGACCCTTTAATCCCCTTAACTCATTAACCTTTTGGTCTAAGGATTGAACAACACCATTTAAGCCCTCAAGACTTAAGCAATATACTAAATTTGTAGTAGCTACTAAGTCTTCTATTTCTTTTATTAGTATGTAAGCCAAAGCCTCTCCTTGTGCATTTGAGGATACTATACTCAATCCATCCTTTGGTCCCAAAATGGCTGGCTTTAATCCTTCCATCTTTAATGCTTCTATTGATGGCATGATTTTCCCTTTATAGCTTACTTCCCATTCTCCAATAAAGCATTGACCAATAAGTGATATAGTAGTTATATCTGCTTCTCCTATGGAGCCTCGTCTAGGTACTCTAGGATATATTCCTCTATTTAGAAATTCCTTATAAAGATTCATAATTTCTACAGATATTCCTGTAGAACCAGCTAATGCATGGTTAAGTCTAATTAATAGCATTGCTCTTATTTCTTCATCTGTATGATAAGGTTCCACTCCTAAGCTGTGGCTGTTTAGCAAGTTTCTATTATACTGTTCAAAAAAATCCTGATCAAACTCCTTGTCCTTATTCCATCCAACTCCTCTGTTTAGTCCATATACAGGCTCTCCCTTTGCTGCTAAATCGAATAGAATCTTTCGTGCATGGGCAACTCTTTCTATAGCTTCTTCATCAACTTCTACATACCTATTATTATGAACTACATCATAGATGCCTTGTAGTGTAAGATTGCTGCCATTTAACACCAATGTTTCCATTGTATTAACCTCCTTAATTCTAAATTTTTTTCTTTCTTATTTCACTAACTATCAATTCCGGTGAAGCAGGATATGTTGTAATATTTGTATCCAAGGCAAAGTTGATTGCATTAATGACAGCAGGCGCAGGTGCTACAGTAGCCATTTCTCCAACACTTTTTGCTCCATAGGGACCATATGGTTCATTGGCTTCAACTGTCAATACTTTTACATTCGGCATTGAAGTAGAATTGATAATATGGTATTTTGAAAAATTGGTTGATTTAACATTACCATCTTTCTCAATTTCTATATCTTCCATTAGTGCCATACCTAATGCAAATTGTGCACCACCTTGTATTTGACCTTCTACAAGCATTGGATTGATTGACTTTCCTATATCATGAACAGCTAGAAAATCTAAGATATCCACTAACCCAGTGCGTTTATCAACCTGTACTTCTGCAAAACAAGCTGCAAAAGAGGCTGGATTTGCAGGTGATTTGTATTTGACAAATTCACTCATTCCTTCCGAAAACTTCTTTTCATATTCTTTAATTATTTCTTTATATTGATACTTTTCATTAGAACCCTTTACATAGATGCGCCCACATGAGGTTTCAACGTCTTCTGATTTTACATTCATAAATTCACAAAATGCATCCACTAATTTAGTTCTTAATTTTTCACCTGCTTCCTTAACAGCTGAACCACATACAAAAGTTACTCTGCTAGCTTGTGTACCCGCAGAATCTGCTGGTGTCATAAGAGTATCTGCTTCAGTAACCCTGACCTTATCTATTTCAATATCCAGTGCCTCTGCTGCAATTTGTTGCATAATTGTTATAGTTCCACATCCCAAATCATGTAGACTCATCTTAACGAAAGCACTTCCATCTGCAAACAATCTAAAATCAACACTTGTGTAATCTGGGTAAATACCAGTATAACCATTTCCATGAGTACCGCATGCCATTCCTACCCCATAGGAATATCTGCTTGTATTTTTCAATTTTATATTAGCTCTTCTTTCTTTCCAGTTAAAAGCTTCCACTCCCAATCTAACACATTCTTTCACCTTAGCATTGCCTAAATCAGTCCCACCAGATGGATCCTTAGCTCCTTCATCAACAAGATTTAGAAGCCTAAACTCGCAAGGATCCATATTTAAAGCCTTAGCTACATTGTCAATATTTATTTCAGTTATTGCATGGGCTTGTGGAGAACCATATCCCCTACATGCTCCTCCAGGAATGGTATTCGTATAATAGGCCTTACCAATATATAATTGGTCCTTTATATCGTATAATCTAAACAGTTTTTTACCTAAGGCCATTGTAACTGCAGCAGCATTAGTATTGTATGCTCCACCATCTACATGAGCTTCAATTTTTCTACCTAAAATCTTTCCCTCTTTATTAACTGCTGTTTCTACAGTAATTCTAGTTGCATTTCTTGTTACAGTTCCAATTATTGAATCAGTTCTGTTCATATAAAGCATTACTGGTCTATTTAATCTAGTAGTTGCAAATGCACAAATAGGTTCAAGTATTGGTATACTTTTGCCCCCAAAAGATCCACCCATAGCAGTTTTTATAACTCTAACCCTACTTAATGGGATATTCAATATATTCGCAACATGCATTTGGACTTGAGATGCAACTTGGCATGGAGAATAGATTACTAAATCTCCATTTATATCAAATTCAGATAGACATATATGAGGCTCTATTGCAGCGTGATGAATTTTTTGTGTTGTTCCTGTATCTTTTATTATTAGATCTGCCTTCTCAAAGGCTTCCTTATAGTTACCAGCATTGATATCTTTTTCAAAAGCCAAATTTGTATCATCTTCTTTAGCCTTATCCAGCCCTATGATAGGATCTAAATCCTTATATGCTATACTTAGCTTTGATATTGCTTTTTCAACAGAATATTTACTTTTTCCCACAACAAGTGCTATTCTATCCCCAACAAACCTAGCCTTGCTATTTAACAACAGTTCATCTCTTGGTGCTACTATGGATGAATGCCATTCAAAGGAGTTATAAAGTACGTTTGGTACATCTTCATGGGTAAAAATTGCTTCTACTCCCTCTACAGTCATTGATTCGCTTTTATCTATTTCAACTTCAGCATGTGCTTTTTTACTTAGGACTAGCTTTGCATAGAGCATATTTGGTCTTTTTAAATCCCCAACATACAAAGTCTTTCCAGTAGCCTTATCAAATGAATCCTCTCTAATCAAACTCTTTCCTACATAATTTAAATTTGTCATACTTACCTCCCAAGACCTAGAAGCATATCTTCTACTAGACCAATAGCAGCATATTTTTTGTAATGTTTGGAACTTCTATTAGGTATTGCATTTTCAATTTGTTGTTCTACTGCTGAATCTAAATTGATACTAATGCTTTCTATTTTCTTCCCAACTAACTTTTCTTCTATGATATCTGCTTGAATAGGCTTGGTTCCAACGGCTCCCAAATATATATTCGCTTCTTTTACAATGTTATCTTCATCTAGATAAAATTTACCGCAACAATTAATTTTAGATATGATAACAGTTTTTCTGGAACCAACCTTAGCGAAGGAAGAAATGTGATTTGACTTCTTTAAAATAATATTTGTTATAACCTCATCTGGGTTTAATGTTGTTTTGCCAATACCGGTGATTAGATTCCTTACCTTCTCAACTCTAATTTCATTATTAGAATTTAAAATTTTAATATCTGCATCATAAGCAAAAAGAACCGGAATAGTATCTCCACATTGAGCTGCATTTGCTAAATTACCACCTATTGTTGCTCTGTTTCTAATTTGAGTTGAGCCCAAGCTATAAGCTGCTCTCATTAGGGCTGACACATTTTTTTTAATTACCATACTATTTTCTAATTCAGTCATTGTAACGCAAGCACCAATATTTATTGTGTCTTTTGTTTCTTCAATATTCCTTAACTCTTCAACCTTACTTATGTCAATAACCTTATTGTCAAAAATTTGATTTTTTACAAACTTAATACACAAATCAGTACCACCTGCAAGTATATAAGTCTTATCATCCTTTTTCTTCAATGCCTTATATAGTTCTTCTAAACTTTTAGGTGAAATATAGTTATTCTCCATAGCTAGACCCCCTATTTACTGCACTATGTACTGCTTCAACTATCTTGTTGTATCCTGTGCATCTGCAAAGATTCCCTTCAATTGCTCTTTTTATTTCATCATCCGTAGGATGAGGATTCCTCATTAATAGGGCTTTACAGGATAGTATCATCCCTGGAGAGCAAAAGCCACACTGTATAGCACCTTTTTCTATAAATGCTTTCTGAATAGTATCCAGTTCACCATTTTTTTCTAATCCTTCTATAGTAATAATTTCATCACCATTAACCTGTCCAGCTAATATTGAGCATGAAACTACAGCTTTTTTATTTAATATAACGGTGCAAGCACCACATTCCCCTTCTGAACATCCTTCTTTAGCTCCTGTTAAATTTAAATCATCTCTTAGAAAATCTAATAATCTCTTAGTAGGATCTATATTCATTTTTACTTTTTCTCCATTAACAACTACTTCGATGTACATACTTGACCTCCCATGTAAACGTATTCTAAATTAGCTTACATATCATTAAAATATATTATATTTCAAAATAGTCAAAAAAAAGTCAAATAACTAAATTAGTTATTTGGCTTTTAACTCTTATTGCTCCCTCGCATCTAATACATTGTCCAAATAGCCCTTTATTTCCGCATTTGAATCCTTATTGATAAATTTCAAAGCTTGCTCTAGATAAATGCTAGCCTTTGCTTTGTTATTCTTTTGCTCATAAATCCTATATAAAAAATAGTATACTTCAGTCCTTCCCCAAACAAAAATGCTTTTTTCATATGCTTTTAAAGATTTTAGAAAGTAAAATTGAGCCTCATCAATATTCTCCTGCTTGTATTTTACATAGCCTATCTTTGAAAATATCAAAGCAGCAGCTGGAAATTCTTCATTTTCATCACATAAATTGATAGCCTCGTTATAATAGCTTAATGCTTCTTGATAAACTCCTTGAAGTCTATAACCTTCGCCTAAGTAAAATAGTGATGCTACTATATTTAGAATATACTTTTCTCGATTGATTGATGAGTCAAAAATTTTAATTGCTTTTCTAAGATAATAAGCTCCTTCCTTATACTTAGATGCCAATATATTGCTATAACCTTTAAATCTTAATACTATAGCTTTCTTACATTCATCTTTCATAAATTTAGCGATATTTTCAGCCTTATTGATAGCCTTGCACATTAGCCCTAAATCATTAATATTTACATAATAGTGTATAATTTGTAAATAACCATTTAAGGCATGTCCAAAAAATTGGTTCTTTTCCGAGAGACTTATCATTTTATTCAAACATGATAACCCTTCTTCATGGTTACCCTTATCTTTATTATACCTACCATATAAATATAAATAAATAATCTCTTCTTCAACTAAATTGTCATTATGACAACATATTAACTCTTCATATAATCTCTTTATTTCACTAAATTCTTTTTCTAGTGAAGCTTCGTCTATATAATTTTGGAAAAGATTTACTGCTTCCTTTACTTCCTCTACAGGAAAAATCTCATGCCTTGCATTTAAAATAATCTCAAGCCATTTAATTTTATATCTAAAGAGTTTTATTTTATTATTTGATAATTTAAAGTGATAGATGATTTCTGAATAAAGCGATCTAGTATTATACTTATTTAATTGTCTTTCATAATATTCTCCAACTTTTTCATGTAAAATCATACGTTTTGAATTACTTATATTGTTATACACATATTCTCTAATCTTTCGATGACTAAATCCAAGACCTACACTTTCATTCCTAACGACTTCTTCCTTTAAAATGCCCTTATCTAAAAGCTCTTCAATTATATCTATTAATTCTAATCCATTAATATCTGTTATTTGAACTAACATTTCAATATCAAAAATCCCATGAAATAGAGAACATATACTTAGTACTTTTTTGGCTTGAATAGATATATCTATTAGTCTTCCTTCTATCAAACTTTCAATCCTTTTTGTCATGTAATATTCTTTATTTCCATTTTTAATACTATTAATTATCTCAGTTATAAATAATGGATTGCCCTCACTTTCAGAATAAATTCTATCTATTTCATGCCCTATCTGAGGCATAATCGTTTTAACTAGTTTTTTTGTTTCTAATTCATTAAATCTATTCAAATGTATTTTATCAATTGCATTATTACATTTTAAAGAATTAAAAAGTTTATGATTTAAATATTTCTCTTCATCTCTAATAGATGCAATTAACATAATCTTATATTTATTTGCCAAAATAATTTTATAAAGTAATTCTAAACTCCCTTTATCGATAAAATGTAAATCATCTATAATAAAAATAACCTTCAATTTTTGTGTGAGAATATTGAACAAGTCAAAAATGGCATGTTCAGTTATATTATATTTTGACGTATTGAAATAATCTTCTAAATCGTCACTGAATTTAATATGAAGTGTCGGGAAAATTTTACTAATACTATCTATTAGGTTCCGAGGTATAGATATATTTAAACTATTATTACTTAATATATTAGAGATTTGCTGAAATGCCTTGTCCCAAAATTTAAAAATAAAATTATGTTCATATTCGTAACAATTTATATCTATTTTTAAGATGTTTGTTTCTAAATCATTACGAATTTCATTTAGCAATACTGTTTTACCAATACCATCCTCTCCAGATATTAGCAAGGATTTAAATGATTTATTTCCGATAAAATAGTATATATTATCATATATTATTTTTTTCTCATTCTCTCGCCCATAAAAAAAGAATAATCTCTTTTTAGATTTGATTTTTATATTATTAATTATTTCTTCATATATCTTTTCAGTATCCTTTGAAGGTTTTACTGAAAGGTCCTTATATAGTTTATCAACTAATTCATTATAAGTATTTATAGCATCTTCAAATTTATTTTGATGGTAGTAGATTTTCATTAAATTAGCATAACCTAGTTCATCATATTCCTCTAATTCAATCAATTTCCTACAACACATTTCTGCTAGCCTATAATATTCTTTATTCATTAAATTATCACATAAGACTTTTATTTTTTTCATATATACTTCATTTATATTTATACTTCTATTTTCAATCCAGTTTGCAAATTCTAAAGGTGATTTTAATTTAAGATCCTCAAGAAAGGAATTGTTATATGTATTTAAAATCCATTCTATTTCATCTATATTATCCACATTGCATGGATTAAAATTATTAATTTTCTCGACATCTGATATTATATTATAATTTTCATTTAACTTTAGTATGAATCTCTTTGGAGATATGATAATATCATCAAAGGTGTTTTTCCTAATTATATATATTGCATTTCTCAAATTTTTTTTAGCTAATTGTTCGTCCATATCTCCCCACAATAGCGAACATAATACCTCTCTAGAAATTACCTTTTCATAGGTCAAAATATAAAATATGCTTTCAGCTTTAGAAAAAGGAAATTCTATTTGTATATTGTTCATAGTAACAGACGGTATTCCAAGATATTTAATTTTCAATGTATCCATACTTTTTACCTCCATTGAGAGTATAAACGAGTACTTAGCTATTATAACATTATTTATATTTGAATACTAAATTACAGATATTACAAGAAAAAGTGGATTGCAACATGTGATATGCTATCCACTTAATCAAGCTTAATGATACATCTTTTCTACTAATTCCTTTACTAATTTATCATTTGCTACATAAGGTATAGTTATATGATCAGTTGTTTTAAATTTCTCGTTATATTCAATTGCAGTATCTATTGAATTATCATTTCTTGCCCAAGCACGTCTTGCTACTCCGCCCATAACATCCCATGGCATTGCTGTCTTTAATATATTGTCTACTCTTTCCGACCCATCAAGAACCATACCAAAGCCGCCATTTATAGCCTTACCTATACCTACTCCTCCACCATTGTGAAGTGCTACCAGACTCATTCCTCTTGCTGCGTTACCTGCAAAACATTGAGTAGCCATATCAGCCATTAAATTACTTCCATCCTTGATATTTGCCGTTTCTCTGAAAGGTGAATCTGTACCTGATACATCATGATGGTCTCTTCCCATCATTATAGGTCCTACCTCTTTGTTTCTAACCATTTCATTGAACTTTAGTGCAATTTCTGTTCTACCCTTAGCATCTTGATAAAGAATTCTTGCCTGAGTTCCTACTACAAGTTGATTCTTCTCAGCATCTCTTATCCAGTTATAGTTATCCCTATCTTGACCTCTTCTATTAGGATCAATACAATCCATAGCAGCTTTATCTGTCTTTAGTAAATCTTCCTCTTTACCACTTAAGCATACCCATCTGAAAGGTCCATAGCCATAGTCAAATAGCATAGGCCCCATTATATCTTCAACATAGGATGGGAATATAAAACCTTCCGAATCATCTATTCCATTCCTAGATATTTCTGTTACACCTGAATCATATATTGCTTTCATAAAGCTATTGCCATAATCGAAGAAATATGTGCCTTTGTCAACTAGTTTCTTAATTAATTCAAAGTGATGTTTAAGACTTTTATCTACTTCCTTTATAAATTGCTCCTTATCCTCATATAACATCTTTGTTCTTTCATCATAAGTCAAACCTTGTGGACAATATCCACCATCATATGCAGCATGACATGAAGTTTGGTCAGATAATAGCTCAATATGAATATCGTCATTCACTGCATATTCCAATAAATCTACGATATTTCCATAGTAAGCTAATGCAGTTGCTTTTCCATCTTTCATAGCCTTCTTTGCTACATCAAATAGTTCTTCAAAATCAGTATAATAATTGTCAATCCAACCCTGTTCTAGCCTTGTATTTATTCTAGATATATCAACTTCAGCTATAATTCCAACAGCGCCAGCTATTTTAGCAGCCTTACCCTGAGCACCACTCATACCTCCAAGGCCAGAGCTTACAAACATATGTCCCTTTAAGTCCGCGTTGTCTGCTACTCCAAGCTTCATTCTACCAGCATTAAGAATAGTATTAAATGTTCCATGAACTATTCCCTGAGGTCCTATATACATCCATCCGCCAGCTGTCATTTGACCATAGTTGGCAACTCCCATAGCCTGTGCTTTAATCCAGTGTTTTTGATCATCAAACATACCAACCATTAAAGCATTAGTAATTATTACTCTAGGACTTTGTTTACTTGATTTAAATAATCCTAAAGGATGACCTGATTCCATAACAAGAGTCTGTTCATCTGTTAATTCTTCAAGATATTTCTTTGTTAATCTATACTGCATCCAGTTTTGAAATACCTGTCCTGTTTCACCATATGTTACCAATTCATATGGGTATAATGCTACATCAAAGGATAGATTGTTGTCTATCATTACTTGGAACGCCTTACCTTCAATACATTTACCCTTATATTCATCTATTGGTTTTCCATATATAGGTCCTTTTGGTCTAAATCTATATCCATAGATTCTACCTCTTGTTAATAGCTCTTCTAGAAATTCAGGTGCAAGTTTTTCATGCAGCTCTTCCGGTACATATCTTAATGCATTCTTTAAAGCAATTTCAGTTTCTCTTTTTGTTAAAGTAAATTCTCTTTTTGGTGCTCTTCTGATCAGCTTATCGAACTCGGGATATTCCGGAAGATAATTATCTAGCTTTATCTCCATAGCCTCACCTATTTTTTTATTACTCCACATATTTAAACCTCCTCTTTCTTTGATCCTATTTCTGATATACAACTTTTCCTTTCTTAACAACTGTATCTGTATGATTAATTCCAAAGTGATAAATCATATAATCTAAATTAGGCACGTCAAATATAGTTATATCCGCCATTTTTCCTACTTCTAAGGAACCTACGCTGTCTTCGATGCCAAGTGCTGCTGCTGCATTTATGGTAACACCAACAATTACTTCTTCTGGTATCATCTTTAATGTAAGAGATGCAAGTGTCATCATTAATTGTAAATTCTCACTTGGACAGCTTCCTGGGTTATAATCCGTAGACAATGCTACAGGTACATTCTCTTCAATCATTTTTCTGGCTCTTGCAGCTGTACCCTTCTGAAGATTAAAGCTAGTACCCGGTAGTAAAACAGCTATAACACCTTTTTTTGCCATATCTCTTATCCCTTGGTCACTTGCACCTATTAAATGCTCTGCAGATATACATCCTACTTCAGCAGCCAGCTCAGCTCCACCAAGAGATACTATTTCATCAGCATGAACCTTTGGAATAAGTCCATTCTTCTTTGCTGCATTCAATATGCTTCTCGATTGCTCAACGGAAAATACACCCTCTTCGCAGAATACATCGCAGAACTTTGCCAATCTTTTCTCTGCTATTTCTGGAATCATCTCATTTATAAGCTTATCCACGAATCCATCCGAATTATCTTTGTATTCTTCCGGAACAGCATGAGCACCCATAAATGTTGACACTATATCAACAGGATAATCCTCGTTTAGTTTATTAGCTACTGCAATCTGTTTAAGTTCAGTTTCAAAACTGCCTATACCATAACCTGACTTAGCCTCAACAGTTGTCACCCCGAAACTTAACATTACATCCAAGCTTTTCCTAGTCTTTTCATATAATTCTTCAAAGGAGGCTTTTTCAGTTGCCTTAGCAGTTGAATGAATTCCCCCTCCTGCTGCAAGAATCTCAAGATAGCCCTTGCCCTGAAGTTTCATTGAAAGCTCATGCTCTCTGCTACCACCATGAACTAAGTGAGTATGAGAATCTATTAAACCAGGAGTTACCGTTTTCCCTTTCCCATTTATTATAATAGTATTTTCATCAACTTCTATATCTGATGGTAAGCTTCCCCTGCCAACATAAATTATCCTATCATCCTTAACAGCAACTATTCCGTTCTCAATTAATCCAATTTCTTTTTGATTAATGCCTGTCCTCGGCTTATTTTCGCCATTTATCGTTATAAGACTTGTAATCTCTTTTATTATAAGAGTGGCCTTCATATAATCATTCCACCTTTTTTAATATTTTTCATTGACTTTTTAAGAACCTCCCAATCCTATTATATTTACATTGCAAACATCATGCCAAGTCGCTATAAGCCTATATTGCAGTATATTCCAGATATCGTTTTCTTATTATTCGTATTTAAAAAGAAAAGATGTTTGATTTTCAAACACCTTTATTGTCAATTATTAAATTCATCAAATTTAAATTTAAACACAGTGTTTGAAAATCAAACACCTTGTTATAAATTTCTTTCTACTCTTAACTTTCTCATCCTATATATCAAACTTTGTCTTGTTATACCTAATTTTTCTGCCGTCTTAGTTACGTTCCACCAATTGCTTTCAAGATTATTAATTATGATTTTTCTTTCTAATGTATCCAGTTTATCTTGTAGAGATTTTCCTTCACTTATGTCATTTGTGTTTTCTTCAATACTGCCTTCCATAATTTCCAAGATATAATTAGGTATATTATCAATCCTTAAATATCTGTCTAATTCACTTGTCCTTACCATGATATTCTCGATAAAATGCTCAAGTTCTCTAATATTTCCCGGCCAATCATAATTCTCCATCATCTTTCTTAATTCCTCAGTTATGCTTATTACATTCTTACTCATTGAAAGGTTAAATTTTGATATATAATATTCAGCAAGCTCGAACAAATCATTTCCTCTTTCCTTCAACGGTGGTATATATAGATTATATCCTGCAATTCGATAAAATAAATCCTGCCTTAACTTTTCCTCTTCTATTAATTTATAAGGGTCTTCGTTCATAGCACTGATTACTCTGCACTTAATAGGATAAACATCTTTGCCTCCAACTCGTCTTGCGGTTCTTTCCTGCAAAACCCTTAATAGCTTAGTTTGCATATTTAAAGGCATGGAATTTAGTTCGTCTAAAAATAGTGTACCAGTTCCTGCTTCCTCAAAGAGTCCTGATGAGTCCACTGCTCCGGTATATGCACCCTTTACAGTTCCAAACAATATGCTCTCCAATAAGTTCTCAGGAATTGCTGAACAGTTGATACCTATAAAATGTGAGGATTTCCTTTTACCAAAATTGTGAATACTTTGAGCAAATACCTCTTTTCCGGTTCCAGTATTACCTACAAGAAGTATGCTATTATCAAGCCATGAAATTGCTTCAGCCTCCTTGATTAACTTCTTCATTACTTGACTGGAGCCTATAATATCTGAAAATTTAAACCTTGTTCCATTGGAATTTAGCTTTATTTCTTCATCCTCGGTATCTTTGAAATTTCTCTTTAATTCAACTATTTCAGATAATAGAGACTGTAGCTTGGTTTCATTTTTACTTATGGAAAATACTCCTATTGTATTCTCTCCATCTTTTATTGGAAATGTACTGTATGACTTGTATATTGGTTTACCGTAATTGTAGGCATGTGCTTTATACTTATTTAAGATAGGAACACCGCTATTGTAGACTTGCATATGCTCAGATTTACTACTTTCATTATATCCATATGCATCCCAAATATATTTTCCGAGCATATCACCTGCATCGCGCTCTTCCAGTTCCACCATTGCCTGATTATATATTATAATCTTGCCTTCTTTATCTGTTAATAAAACACCATCATAAAGTTTTTCAATGATTTTTTCTAAGCTATAAGCTTTAGTAGATGCGTCATTAAAGTCGCCTATGGAATCAAAAATTAGAATAGTTAGATTTACATCTTTTAATGTAATAGTTGTAATATGAAAACTTTTATCATCTATTAAAATGATTGCATTTTTGTTATTAATAAGATTGTGTAAATTAGTACCTAAATTAAATTTTAGGTTTTTTAGTTTAGGGCTTACCCACAATATTTCCTCAGTACTGTTTACTATTATTGCATAAGGTTTAAATTTAGTTATTATTTCTCCAGCTAATTTAGCATACATCTTAACACCTCTTTAGTAAACCTAGAAAATAATTTTATCTTTTGTTAATTAAACCCTTTTGGAATGCATCCTCTATCATATAATTTGCATAACACCACAATTCATCAGAGGATTGCTTGACCGGTGATATTCTTTGATAAATATCAGTTTTTGATATATCATGCTTTTTCCATGTACCACCGTTATTTTTGTAATTACTTAGCATTGGTTGAAGTCTATCCATTGATGCTGCAAATAAAGCTTCGGGAGTTTTCATTTCCTCAAATTCTTCCCATAAGGCTCTTAGTTCATCACCTTTTTTCTGGTCCAATATGGAGAAAATCTTATCAGCTGCAGCAACCTCCCTTTCATGTTTATCCATATTCCCTTCTTTATCATAACAGAAGGTATCCCCAGCATGTATTTCGACAATATCATGTATCAAAAGCATTTTGATGACCTTAGCTGTGTCAATTTCTTCATTAGCATATTCAGATAATAACATTGCCATGACAGATATATGCCAAGAATGTTGTGCATCGTCTTCTTGTCTGTCCTGTCCAATAATCTGGGTACGCCTGTATACAGACTTCATTTTTTCTAGTTCCACAATGAATTCTATATCCTTAAGAAGCTTCTCTCTAAACAATATTATCACTCCTATGTTTATACTAATTAAATATATTATATCATAAGATAAACATAAGGAAATAAGAGATTCCCAGGGCAACGTTTGCATTTAAAAGATATTTTTTTATCAAATTTATTAAAATCATTATATCAAAAAACATCCAGATTGTTAATATCCGGATGTCTTTGATATAATTTAATTGCAATCTATAGGTCAATTTTTTTCTCTATTAAATAACTTGTTCCAAGGAATAATCCTATTCCAACTATTATAGAAAATATGATAGAAGGAACTGATATAGCTGACGTCATATATGAATGTAAATTATCTACATCTGATAACTTTATTATAATCCAATGGTTAAGGAATGAATATACCCACTTAAATAATAAGAATAATATGAACCATATCCCTCCAATCTTAGTGTTCTTAAAGCTAACTCTACTTAACGTAATCGAAAAATAGACTAAAAGCATTGTTATTATGCTTGATAATATGGATATTATACTATTATTAATAGCTATGATTCCAAAATCATAGTCATTGAATACTCGAAACAGCTGTGTTATCCATCCATTTCCAAAAAGAATTGTACCTAGAATTCCATTATATATTACTAATGCTATAGCAATTGCAATATACCAAAACAGAGCAACAACTAACTTTGAACCTAGAAATTGTCTGCCTGTTAAAGGCAATGTAAAAGTCAAATACCCTCTATCCTCATATAGTTCCTTTCTATATGAATTAATGATAAATATTGTAGCTGCTATTAATGCTCCAAATATAATTAGCATAAACATCATCATTAAAAATGGTAAATAGTTCATTATCATTGCATTTCTCGCATCATTTATTTTGTTATTTATAAAGAATTGAATCCCTGTTGTAGCAAATAGAACTGCAAAGATTATGGCAAGCATAAACTTGTATGTTCCTTTTAATTCATATTTCATATATTTAAACATCTTATTTCCTCCTAACCGAAGATTTCCTTATACAAATCATCGATTTGCATAGATTTTTCTTCTCTTAATTTCTCTGCATTGCCATTAAGGATAATATCGCCCTCACTTAAAAATACAACATCATCAAATATTTTTTCCATATCTCTAACTAAGTGAGTTGTTATTATCATAGAACTATTTTCTTCATAATTATTAATTATTGCATCTAAAATCTGATCTCTTGCTACTGGGTCAACACCTGCTATTGGTTCATCCAGTATATATAGTTTAGCCTTTCGAGATAATACCAAAGTTAAATTTAGCTTTTCCTTCATTCCCTTTGACAAGTCATTTACCTTCATATCACTTTCAAGTTTCATAAACTTCAAAAGATCATTTGCTTTTTTCTGATCAAAATCAACATAAAAATCTTTGTATATATCTATTGCATCCTGAATTTTCATCCAATCATATAAAAAGTTTCTATCGGGAAGATAAGACACAACAGATTTTGTATGAACCCCAGGTTTGTGTCCATCGATGATTACATCTCCATTTGTTTGTCTCAGTATTCCTGCTAATATTTTAATTAGTGTTGTCTTACCACTGCCATTTGGACCAAGAATTCCTACAACTTTTCCCTTTTCTATATTTAAGCTTAAGCCATTTAATGCTCGTTTCCTATTATAGCTTTTAGTCAAATTTTTTATTTCAACTATATGCTCCATTAATTTTCCTCCCCTACTTTATCACTTATTAAATCTACTACTTCTTTTTGATTAAACCCTAATGCTTTCATATCCTCTATAAATTTATTAATAATATTATTGGCTAGATTCTTCTTAAGTTCCTTAATCATACCTTTATCCTCAGTCACAAAAGTTCCCATACCTCTCTGAGTAAAAACTAAATTTTCTCTTTCCAATTCTTGATAGCTTCTTTGAATTGTATTTGGATTTACTTTCAGTTTTGTTGCAATTTCTCTAACAGATGGCAATTTATCTCCCTCCTTCAAGGTACCTATTATAATTTGCCTTTTAATATAATCTACAATCTGAATATAAATTGGAAGATTGTTATTGAAATCCATCATTTCACCTCCGTTTGTATTGCTGTATTAATTATATAGTACACTAATGTTATAGTGCTGTCAATAATTTTTTATGATTAATTATAAATTAAATATTGACATATATAGATTGTCTATATAATATAGATGTATAGATAATCTATATATGGAAAGGAGAGTATTATGAAAGAAAGTAAAAACCTTTTATCCGGCTATACAAATATGCTTTTATTAAAATTACTTGAAAGTAAGGATATGTATGGATATGAGATGATTGAAGAGTTGGCAAAGAAATCTGATAATTCTTTTTCGCTAAAGGCTGGAACACTCTATCCTTTGCTTCATTCACTAGAAAAGGACGGAATGATTACATCATACGAAGGAAATGCAGATAGTGCAAGAGTTAGAAAATATTATGGCATTACTAAAAAGGGAAAGAAAATGTTAGAAGAAAAGACTACGGAATGGAAGACGCACTCATCGAAGATTGATCAGATTCTAGAAGGGGGTGCAAAATTTGCAACAATCTAACAACAAAATTAGAGAATATATTGATTCTGTGTGCAACCAGATAAGATGGAAGAGAACTCATGCTTATATTTCAAATGAACTTGAAAATCATATTGTTGACCAGAAAAAAGCCTTTATTGCAGATGGACTTGATGAAGATGCAGCACTAGAAAAGGCAATTGTAGAAATGGGGGACCCTATAGGTGTTGGAACTGAATTAAACCGAATACATAAACCTAAGATGGAATGGAGTATAGTATTTTTTACTGGTATAGCACTTCTATTGGGGTTAATTATAAACGTTGTTATATCAATGGATACGGATATGGAGTATACAATAGGTAAGGTGATTTTCTACTCTTTACTTGGAATCGGATTTATGATTGCAGCTTACTACTTAGATTACACTATTATTGGGAAGCATCCTAATATATTGTTTTTTGTTTTTTTAATTATCGCTTTAGGTTTTACGATTATATCACCACATTATCAAAGTAGGGTGTTTTATACAAAGTTTATATTACTGTTATATCCAACTATATATACCGGAATAATCTACTCAATGCGAAAGAATGGATATCTTGGATTGGTTCTTTGTGGGGCATTTATGATAATATCCTATGTAGTATTTACGCCATTTTCATTGTATTCAATATACATATTGTATTCATTATTGTGTTTGATATTAATCACTATTTCAATTCTAAAAGGATGGTTTAATATAAATAAAATCATAGGATTGTTGCTAGTTTATATTCCTACTATAGCTGTTGTTATAATGACTTTATTAAACAATCAATACCTATGGATAAGATTCAATAATTTACTTAATCCTAATTTAGATCCTTTGGGATATGGGTGGTCGTCTCTTCTTGCTAGAGAGATAATTAGCAATGCAAAATTTATTGGAGAAGGATTAGGCTCAAATTCAGGCTATATGGTTCCAGCTATAAATACAGATTTTTCTATTACCTATTTAGTTCATAGATTTGGATGGATATCACTCATATTAATAGTTGCAGTACTTGCTTTATTAATTATTAAGTCCTTTAAACTATGTCTAAAGCAAAGTAGTGTATTAGGAAGCTTAGTCTCAACTTCTGTGTTGCTGACATTTTCAATGCAGGTAGTTATATATATTGCCTACAATCTTGGATTTCAGTTGATAGCACCTCTTACACTTCCTTTGATTTCTTATGGTGGAGTAGGTACCATAATTAATATGTTCCTAATTGGAATTATGCTGTCTGTGTTTAAATGGGATAATTTAATCAATGATGATGTATTGATTTCTTCAGGTAAAAGATTATTTAACTATACTGATGGTAAGATAATTATTGATTTTAAGTCTTTGAGTTTATAAGCAGACTGAACTGCTCCACCGTATCAATTTACACACAAAACACAAAAGAAGAATAATGTGTCATCTCGTAAAGTGGGCATATTGGAGAAAATTTTTAAAACGAGTCTCCAATTCCAAATTTGAAGAAGTATATCCACACATAAAAAATTAGAGCTC
>DAIUFH010000024.1:24751-29452 GCA_036844705.1 Tissierella sp. | reverse complement strand
CCAGTCCATCTCTCTCCTAATAATGAGCCTATTACAGAATAAGCTCCTCCCCTGAATCTTGCAGCGGTATTAATTAAAGTTAGTGGATACCATGAAATCAGTACCATTACCGCTGATAACACGAAGGCTATTGGAACAGACCTACCGGTCATTCCGATGGCTACCCCTGTTAACGACATAATTCCTGCACCAATAATCTGCCCTGTAGAAGCACCCATTAAATCCCAAAATCCCAGTGTTCTCTTTAAATCTTTGGTCGAAGTTAATCCGTTTGACATATCCCCATCTCCGTTCAAATATTATTCTTAATCCTATTATGCTTCACTGGAAGTAGTACAATATGCTTCATTTATAGCTCTGCAAAGTCTATTTAAACCTTCTTCCAGTAACGTTCTTGGACATGCAAAATTTAATCTCATGAATCCAGCTCCACCTTCACCAAACCATGTGCCGCCATCTAAAGCTACTTTTCCTTCATGGGCAATTAATTTTTCTAGTTTTTCTCCATCTGTTTCATAAGCTCGTAAATCAATCCACCCTAAATATGTTGCCTGCGGTTTTATCATCTTTGCCTTTGGCAGGTGTTCTGCTAAATATGAATGTATGAATTCAATATTTGCTTCAAGATATCTTAAAAGTTGTTCTAACCATTCCTCACCTTCGTTATAAGCTGCCTCTAATGAAACTATGCTTAATGGATTTTGTCCGCCTATGTTATTTTTCTCCAGGATCCTTCTATATCTTTCCATAAATTTAGGATTAGGAATGATAATATTAGACGATTGCATTCCTGCTAAGTTAAATGTTTTACTTGGGGCTGTACATGTTATTGAGTTCATCGCAAATTCTTCACTTAAGGAAGCAAACATTATATGCTTATTCCCTGAATAAACTAAATCATTATGAATTTCATCAGAAATAATTAGGACATCATTTTCTAAACATATTTGACCTAGTTTTATTAATTCTTCCTTAGTCCAAACCCTTGATACCGGATTGTGAGGACTACATAGAATAAACATTTTTACCTTTGGATCTTTAGCTTTTTCTTCGAAGTCGCAGAAATCGATTTCATAGTATTCACCATTAAATTTCAAAGGATTATTTACTGCATGACATCCATTGTTTTCTATTGATCTTTTAAAAGGATAATATACAGGCTGTTGAATAAGTACCTTATCTCCTGGTATACAAAAAGCCTGAACTAAGTAATTTACTGCTGGAACTACCCCAGGAGTATATTCTATCCACTCTTTTTTAATCTCCCAGTTAAAACGCTTTCTTGTCCAATTAATTATTGCTTCAAAATATGAATCTGTTCTTTTGCTATAGCCGTATATTCCGTGTTCTGCACGCTTGACTACAGCTTTTACAATGGGATCAGCTGCTTTAAAATCCATATCAGCTACCCAAAATGGCATTAATTCTGCCTCACCAAACATTGATTGCAATGTCTCTGAATCCCACTTTGATGAGTTTGTTCCTGTTCTGTTAATTACTTTGTCAAAATCATACTTCACAATAGTTCCTCCTTTAAATTTTAATTTTTGTATTAATTCCTATTGTCTGAATAATAACCATATATCATTTTGAAACTTACATATTTTCGTAATGATAGGAATTATGTACCGAATCGATTCTAAATAAATTATAGCACCATATTGTCGCATGTCAATAGTTTTTTGAAATTTATCGTCTTTTTGGTACATGGGATTAAGAAAAATAGTCAAACATGATATCTTTATTGTAGATTCTTTTCTTTTCTTTATAAGATTGATTAATAAATACCGTGAGGGTGATAAAATGTCATTTGGAAATAGATTAAGGCAGCTTAGATTAGAGAATAATATGACTCAAGAGGATTTATCTAAAAAACTAAAAGTTTCTAGGGCAACTGTTGGAAGGTATGAAACTGATGAAAGATTTCCAGATAAGAATATATTAAAGAATATAGCTGATATTTTTTGTGTTTCAATTGACTTTCTTTTAGAGAGAACAAATATTAGAAATTGTGAAATTATTACTAAGGAATCTTCCTATGAATTGTATTATGCAACTAAGAATTATGAGATAATTGAAGATAAGATAAAGAAAAAGCTTGTTTTGGAAAACATCATAGATGAGAAAGATTTAATACCTAAAGAAATGATAGATAATATTATCAATTATGGTATTGAAGCAGCTATTAAGATATATTTATTGGAAAATAAATTAAAAAAGAATAAGTAGTATCTATTGAAAAATCTTAGATTTTTTCACAGCCTCACAAATAAAAATAGCCAAGATATTAATACATATCGTGGCTATAGTTTTGCGTAGAGAACAACCCTTGTGTCAACTTTTAAGCTTCATATGAACCTCATTATTAACTACATATCTTTCAGTAGCTTCCTTTGTTAAATTATCATGCCATTCAGGTAATCTTAAATCTGATTTGTAATACTTTTCAAAAATGCCATATAGATATCGATAATTATTTCCGTTATTTAGTATTTCTTTAAGAGCATTAGTGTCTATTGATATAATTTTCATTCCATATATGCACTCATCATTATTTCCATATAGCTCGTAGGGTTATTTCAAAAGGTAAAAGCATGGATAATTTGACACAAGCAGATATCACATTATTGATATCTCATGTAAACTCTTACACAAGAAAAAAAGCTGAATGACCAGTCCCCCTATGATGCATTCAGCTCTAGATATGGATTTAAATTAATAAATGCATTAGATATCACTAAAATTGAACCCAAATTTAACTCATTTGGGAGGTGTATTTTACGGTTTTTAGCAAAGGTCTAATTTAGTCCTTTTCCCTAGATTCTACCATATTGTTTTCCTATTTACTATCTAAAAATAAACTAAAAAAACCAACCAGAATACTATGTACCCGTTGGTTTTTACTATTTCTCATATCCTTATATTACTATAGCAAACAACTTACTTTAACTAATCTGGTCTGTATATAGTTAAAATGAACTCTTCTCCTATTTCTTTTAATTCAGGTTCTTTTGCCCCTTGTTTTTGCATAGTTTTTATAATCATTGGAATACCCCTACCTAGTTGATCGATATATCTTAAATTTTCCATGTATTTAACTAAAAATGGATTTCTAGAATAAGACACTCCTATTTTCATTTTCTCAATTGTAACTGTATTTGGAAGTTTACCAGGACTATGAAATTCAATTCTGTTATCAAACATTAAAACTCTTATTTTAGATCCAATTATACTATAATTTCTATGAACTACTGAATTGACTAAAGCTTCTCTTAGAACTATCGCTGGATAAATTTCCTTTTCATTTCTTACTGCCCCCACAATAGTAGATGGAGTTTTTATATTGTTCTTGATTATAACTAAAGCTTGTTCTACTACTTCTGGGAGATTTCCCACTATTTGTTTTTTATCTATTAGTTCTTCAGTTATATCCGTACCTCTAAAATGTGCAAAACTAATTCCGCTTTGAGGTAATTTGTCTTCTACTTTTTTCCCAAAGATAAGCAATCCACCAACTGTACATTCTTTGGTATTTCCTGCTTCTCTTAATATGTCTGCGTTTATAAGAATTCTATTAACGGCTTCCTCTGTTTCTTCATATAGGTCAAACATATTATATTTCATAAAATAATCTCTAATTGAGTCTAGATTAAGATCTTTTTTAGTAGTACCTTCAACTGTTGATATATCAAAATGAATCGACCCACTTGCTTGAAATAACCTCATTAGTTCTTCCCTAGAAGCAATTCTCTTAGTTGTTCCGACTCTTATATAATATTTATTATCAACTGTATAATAGGGTTTATTTACACCCTTAGGAATTGTAATAACAGCAACTCTTGAATCATCTATATTTATTTCTTGATAAAAAGGAATAATATTAGGAATACAATTATTTCTACATATATTCATAATTTTTTCTTCAAAATCTTCAAGGGTAATCCCCTTTATTAGTCCATCATCTGATACACCAATAATTATGGTACCACCTTCCAAATTTGCGAATGAAACAATTTCTCCAGCTAGATCATTAGGCTTTATTTTCTCTTCTTTAAATTCCACATAAGCATTTTCGCCTTTACTTATAATATCAATTAAATCTTGTTGGCTTAACATTTCATCGCTCCTTCTCCCTTTATTTAAACATCGATGAAACTGATTGCAGTTTCTATACACCGTTGCAACGAGGTGGGTGATTAGGACACACCACCTCTTATAGATATTATACCATATTTATTGCCAATTTCTTGTTTTTGTAACCTATTTAATAATAATTTGTGAAATAACTCCGATAATTGCTATTCTAGCATATGATTATTCCATATAATTCCTATATATGTAAAAATAAATACTAAAAATATTAAAGGCTATTAGTAATTCTATAAAATCACTAGTAGCCTTATTATCAACTCTTTACAAAGAAACTATTTCAAGACCTTTTAACTAATTCATAGATTATCACAATAAACTGATTTAAAAATTACAATAACATTACAAATTATTTAAAAAAGCAGGCATCGAGTATAATGCTCGATATTCCTGCTTTTAATCTGGTCTTAATTCTCAAGTTCTTCTTTTAATTTTTCCACTTCAGATTTAGAAAGACCTGTTGCCTTTACTACTAGAGTTATTTCTGCCCCTTCTTTTAATAGGTTTTTAGCTACTTTTTCTATTCCTTTTTCTATCCCTTTTTCTATCCCT
>DAIUFH010000024.1:0-24651 GCA_036844705.1 Tissierella sp. | reverse complement strand
CCTTTTTCTATCCCTTTTTCTATCCCTAATAACTCTCTTTTTTCTAATATGCTCATAGTAACAGCTCCCTTCCCATCTAATCTTTTTATTTCCTTTTTTATATCGTCTTCTGTTATTTTGCTATTTGTCAGTTCTATATATCTTAAATATATTTGCCCATAATATATTGTTGTTTCTAGTGGTTCTTCTTTCTTTTCACCAACTTTTAATGTTCTTTAGTCTATTATAACATTCACATGATTAGATTTCCATGTATTCCAAATGAATATAGTGATTATATCCATATAAATCCGTTCTTGATAGACCATATTCATTTATAATTTTGTTTCAATAATTTTTCTCCAAAAAGAAGGAGTTTTAATATTAATTGTTGAATATGTATTATAAAGCATTTACTATCATAATGATATACTAAAGGATTGATTCTTATGAAAGTAGAGGTAAAATTATTTGCTACCTTTAGAAATGGAAGGTGGAAAACTAAGGTATTAAGCTTAGAGGACGATGCAAGCATTAAGGAAGTATTACACTTATTAGAAATAAAAGATGAGGCTCTCGGTATTGCACTAATCAACGGAAAACATAGTACATTGGAAAGTACTTTAAGAGACGGTGACGTACTGGCTTTATTCCCACCAATTGGTGGAGGTTAAAATTAACACGTAAATAAAAAAGAATATAAATCTCGATTCCTAGTGACCTTTAGGGGCTGTTAGGAACGATAGGGTATGAAGAGTAATCTTTATGCCTGCCACTGTGCAAAGAGATTGTTGTTTACCAAATCCTTAGTAAATAGCGATCTTTTTTATTTGTCTAAAAATTAAAAAGGGGGAGAGAAAATTGGCAAAAGGTATAGTAATATCTCCAGACAAATGTACTGGATGCAGAACTTGTGAATTAGCCTGTTCCTATACAAAAACTGATTCTTTTAATCCAAAGGATTCAGCAATTTCTGTATTATCCTATGATGAGGCTGGTTTACAAGTTCCTATGACTTGCTTGCAATGTGAGGAACCACATTGTATGATGGTTTGTACTGTAAATGCAATTTCTAAAGATTCAAAATCAGGTGTCGTCCAGGTAGACGGAGACAAGTGTATCGGATGTAAGATGTGTGTAAGCGCTTGCCCATTCGGTAACATGACCTACAGCAAAAGACAAAAAATTGCTGTTAAATGTGATTTATGTGGAGGACTTCCTCAATGTGTAAGACTGTGCCCTAGCGGTGCAATTGAGTATAAGGAATTAGATGGTCCGCTGCATAAAAGAAAGAATATAGCCAACCTGTTTAATGATGTATTTGGGGAGGTGGCCAAATAATGAACGGCTGGACTGGAAAATTAATTAGAGTAAATTTAAGTGATAGTACAATTAAGTTAGAAAATTTAAATATGGAGAATGCGGCTCTTTATCTAGGTGGCAGAGGATTAGGCTCTAAATACCTTTATGATGAAATTGATCCATCAATTGATCCATTAAGCCCGGAAAACAAACTGATATTTATGACTGGACCATTGACTGGTACTTATGCAACATGCGCCGGTAGATTTAATGTAATAGCAAAGGCACCTCTAACTGGAACTATAGGTGCTTCAAACTCAGGTGGACACTTTGGTCCTGAGCTTAAATTTGCAGGCTATGACGGTATAATATTTGAAGGCAAGGCTAAGTCACCTGTATATCTTCATATTCATGACGACGATATAGAATTAAGATGTGCTAAACATCTATGGGGCAAAGATGTCTTTGAGACTACAGATATTCTTCTAGAAGAAAATGAAGAAGACTCAAGAGTAGCTTGTATAGGCCCTGCTGGTGAGAAACAAGTATTATTTGCTACAGTTATGAATGATAAGGACAGAGCTGCAGGTAGATCCGGACTTGGTGCAGTCATGGGTTCTAAAAATCTTAAAGCCGTTGTAGTAAGAGGTACAAACGGAATAAAGATAGCTGATAAGGAAGAATTTATAGCTTCTACAATGGATGCAAGAGAAAAATTACTTAGCCATCCTGTTACAGGAAAGGGCGGTGGCCTTCCTTCCTATGGAACTGAGGTATTGGTAAATATACTAAATGAAATGCATGCACTTCCTACTCGCAACTGGCAAACTTCTAACTTCGAGGATGGAGAAAAGATAAGTGGTGAATACCTATCTGAAAAATATCTAGTTAGAAATAAGGCTTGCTTTGCGTGCCCAATTGGCTGTGGTAGGGTCATCAAAATTCCTGATGGAAAATATAAAGGAATCGTAGCAGGTCCAGAGTATGAGGCTGGGTGGTCCTATGGAGCATCCTGCGATATTAATGACATAAATGCGATAGACAAGGCCAATCACGTATGCAATTTACTCGGTTTAGATCCAATAACTATGGGAGCAACCATTGCTTGTGCTATGGAATTATGCGAAATTGGAGCTCTTACTCAGGATGAAATCGGTGAAAAGTTGAAATTCGGAGATGCTGAATCAATTATTTCATTAACTGAAAAGACAGGTAATCGAGAAGGCTTTGGCGACTTGTTGGCATTAGGCTCCTATAGATTAGCACAAAAATATGGCCATCCTGAGCTTTCAATGAGTGTTAAGAAACAAGAAATGCCTGCATATGACGGCAGAGCAATTCAAGGTATGGCTCTTGAATATGCAACAAGTAATCGTGGAGGATGTCACGTAAGAGGATATCTGACTTCGCCTGAAGTTTTAGGTATTCCAATGAAAACCGACCCATTATTAACTGAAGGCAAGGCAGCACTATTGAAATTGTTCCAAGACCTTACTGCCTTAGTTGATTCTTCAGACATATGTCTATTTACAACATTTGCACTTGGATTACCTGAAATTTCTGCTATGATAAGAACATCCATAGGAGTAGATTTTTCTGATGAGGAATTCCTTAAGATTGGGGAAAGAATCTGGAACTTGGAAAAACTGTTTAATTTGGAAGCTGGTTTTACTAAAGAGGATGACACTCTTCCACCAAGATTATTAAATGAAGCAGTAACAACCGGTCCTGCTAAAGGAAAAGTAGCAGAACTTAATGTAATGCTTGGAGAATACTATCAGCTAAGGGGCTGGGATGCGGAAGGAGTTCCAACAAACGAAAAGATTGAAGAGCTTTCATTAAAGACTATGGCATTGGCATAATTAACAACAAATATCAATATGGAACATCCATTGAACACCAATGGATGTTCTGACTAATTCGAAGGTGATATGATGACTGTAGATGCAATAAATATTATTAATAATTATCCTAGTGAAAAAAGGTATACACTAGCTATTTTACAGGATATACAAAGAGAATATGGCTTCATTCCAAGAGATACTATGGAGAATATAGCAGAGTATTTAAATCTACCTTTAAGTGATATTTATAGTATAGCAACATTTTATAAATCACTAAGCCTAACACCTAAGGGAAAATATACAATCAAAATATGCAACGGAACTGCCTGCCATATAAGAGGTTCAGAGTCTATAAAAAGTGAATTAATTAGTCTATTGGATATTAAGCCTGGAGAGACAACTAAGGATGGTTTATTTTCCATAGAGATAGTGAATTGCTTAGGTGCATGTGCATTGGCTCCAGTTATACTTATAAATAATAAATATTATGGTGGTCTAAACAAGGAAAAAGTTGCTGACATAATTAACAGCTTTAGGGAGGTGGCAACCAATGAGTGAGATTGGCACTAAAAGAAGAATTTTAATCTGCTGCGGTACAGGCTGCTTAGCTAATAATAGCTATGAAGTGTACGAAAGACTTAGAAATGGATTAAAAGGGCGAGATGATATTAGTGTGCAACCTGAAATAAAAGCTACAGGCTGCAACGGCTTGTGTGAAAAGGGTCCAGTTGTAAAGATTTATCCTGATGGAATATCATATTTTAAGGTTGCTCCAAAGGATGTCGATGAAATAATTGAAAAGACCATATTAAGGAATGAGGTCATAAACAGACTGCTTTATTTCGATACAAATCAAAAGAAAAAGATTACAAATCATATAGATGCTTCATTTTATAAACACCAGCATAAGATTGCCCTAAGAAACATTGGAGAGGTAGACCCCTTGGAAACTGACGATTATATAAAAAGAGATGGCTTCAAAGCTTTACATAAGGTCTTATTGGAAATGACTCCAGAAGAAGTCATTGACGAGGTTGAAAAATCTGGCTTAAGAGGTCGAGGCGGAGCAGGATTTCCTACAGGAACTAAGTGGAAATCATGCTATAAATTTGATAACTTCCCTAAATACGTTGTATGCAATGGTGATGAAGGTGATCCAGGTGCATTTATGGATAGAAGTATAATGGAAGGAGATCCAAATACTATTATTGAAGGTATGATAATCTGCGGATATGCTATTTCTTCCCACAAAGGCTTCTTATATATCAGAGATGAATATGAGCTTGCCAGAAAAAATATGCAATTGGCTATTGATAAGGCAAGAAGTCTTGGATATTTAGGCAAGGATATTCTAGGCAGCGGTTTTGAGTTTGATTTAGAAATAGTAAGGGGCGGCGGTGCTTTTGTATGCGGAGAATCAAGTGCACTTATGGCATCTATTGAAGGTAATGTTGGTGAACCAAGGGCTAAATATATTAGAAGTGTTGAAAAAGGTTTATGGGATCAGCCAACTGTATTAAATAATGTGGAAACCTGGGCAAATATCCCGCCTATTATATTAAATGGTGCAAATTGGTTTAAGGAGATTGGTTCTGAGAAAAACTCAGGAACTAAGGTATTTTCATTGGTAGGTAAGGTGAAAAATACAGGTCTTGTCGAAATCCCTATGGGAACAAAATTAAGCGAGCTAGTATTTGATATTGGTGGTGGGATTATAAAGGACAGACCTTTTAAGGCTGTACAGACAGGAGGACCTTCAGGAGGCTGTATCCCTAAGAAACATATGGATATACCCCTGGACTTTGATTCCTTAAGCAATATTGGCTCTATGATGGGCTCTGGTGGTGTTATTGTCATGGATGATACTACCTGTATGGTTGAAATTGCCAGATACTATATGGAATTTCTTTCAGAAGAATCCTGTGGTAAATGTACTACCTGCAGAGAAGGAATAAATACAATGCTCAAAATATTGACTAATATTACTCTTGGAAAGGGTCAGCTAGAGGATATAGACCTCCTTGAACAGTTAGGTGAAACCATAAAGATAGCTTCTCTATGTGCCTTAGGTAAAACTGCTCCTAATCCTGTTATGACTACTCTTAGGTTTTTTAGAGATGAATATATTGAGCATATCGTCAATAAAAGGTGTCCTGCCGGTGTTTGCAAAAACCTGACCACCTATTATATAGATAAGGATGTTTGTATAGGATGTGGTATTTGCGCTAAGAAGTGTCCAGTGAATGCTATTACTGGAAACAATAAAGAGCCTCATGTTATTGATGTGGGAAAATGCACTGTATGTGGTAACTGTTTTGCTATCTGTCCTAAAATGGCTGTAAAGGTTGGAGGTGCTTCTGCATATGCTTATTAAAATAGATGGGTGCTTTTATGAAGGAAATTCTGGTGAAACCTTAATGGAGCTTGCAAAGAGAAACAATATTGATATACCTCACCTCTGTTATAAGGATGGATTTGAAGGTCTTGGCAGATGCAGATTATGCTTAGTTGAAGTAATTGAGGGGAAAAGAAAGAAAATAGTATCATCCTGTGTCTATCCAATACAGGAAGGTATTGAAGTCAATACAACTTCTGAAAAGATAAATAAGATGAGAAAGGATATAATTCTTTTGTTACTCTTTAGAACACCTGAAAATGAATATATAAAGAATTTAGCTTTAGAATATGGAGTATCAAAGATTGATAGATATTCAAATAAAGAAGAGGAAAACTGTATACTTTGTGGTTTATGTGTAAAGGCATGTGAAAAACTAGGAACTCATGCCATATCATTAGTAAATAGAGGAACTACAAAGAAGGTATCTACTCCTTTTGATGACACATCAAAAGATTGTATAGGTTGTGGGGCTTGTGTGGAGGTTTGTCCTACCAATGCAATAAAATTATCAGATGAAAATGGTAAAAGAACTATATGGAATAGGACATTTGATTTAGTTAAGTGTTCCATTTGCGGCAAATATTATACTACTGAAGAATCATTAAAGTATACACTAGATATGCTAGGAACTGATGACGAGGAGCATATATGTGAATACTGTAAGAAAAAGTCCATGTCTAGTAAATTTAAGGAATCCTTTAAGAACATATACTAAAAAATCCATTGGGGTAAAAAATCCATTGGGGACAGTCCCCAATGGATTTTTATCCACATATATTCTAATTTCCCTGATTAACTGGATTTAGATTCCTTTCCTCTAGTAGCTCAGTGAATTTCATATGCTCTTCAAGCATTATTTGAGTCTGTAGCTTTTCTTTGGCTACTGCAAGCATCAGTTTTATCCTGTTCTCCTGATTTACCTTGGTAGCTCCAGGGTCATAATCTATTGGAACGATATTAGCATCTTCATTCAAACCTTTAATCTTTCTGATTAGTCCTTTTCCTATAATGTGGTTTGGAAGACATCCAAAAGGCTGAGCACAGATGATATTTTCATAACCCAATTGAAGTAGCTCCATTATCTCAGCAGGCAAAAGCCAACCTTCACCCATTTTGCTTCCTAGACCTATTACTTTTTCACCAAGTGTTTTTAAATGATTAAATCCAGTTGGCGCTGTAAAAGTATCATATTTTCTTACAGCATCGTTAACTGCACCTTCGATTTTACCTAGATAATCATTTATTTTCCTGGAGACTATGCCTTTAATATATCCACCACCATAAAGAATCGTATCTATAACTCCATTTTCTACACAATACATCAAAAACCCCATAAGTCCTGGTACCATTATCTCGCAGTCTTCATCATATAGAAATTCTTCCAATTTGTTGTTGCCTAAGCTGGAATATTTCACATATATTTCTCCAACAACTCCCACCTTTACCTTAGGCGTTCTAATTTGAGGTATATCATTGAAGGATTTTGTAATCTCGTTAAGATTATTTTTTAATTCTTTGAATTTATAACCTTTGTTACTTCTAAATTCATCTGATAATCTCTCAATCCACTTTTCAACCAAATCTTGACTATCTCCCTTATTTATTTCATAAGGCTTGACCTGATTGTTTAATAGCATGAGTAAATCTCCATATGCAACGACTGCAACAGATTTTCTAAGCATAGGTACTGTATATTTAAAACCACTATTTTTTTCCATACCTGAAGGATTCAATGATATAACGGGTATCTTATCATATCCTGCTTTAATCAATGCTTTTCTAAGTAGATGTATATAGTTAGATGCCCTACACCCTCCACCTGTCTGAGTTATCATCAGCGCTGTCTTATCAACATCATATTTGCCACTATTTAGAGCGTCTATTAACTGACCAATAACAAGTAAAGCTGGATAGCAGGTGTCATTGTGAACGAGCTTCAATCCTTCATCCACCACTGAAGGTCCTTCATTCCTCAATACTTCCATTTTATAACCATGAATTTCAAATATGCATTTTAATAAGGAAAAATGTATTGGCAACATATTAGGAACTAAAATAGTATAATCATCTTTCATTTCCTTTGTAAACTCTATCACCTTAATATCATTCTGCACAGCTAACCACCTCTTCTCTTCTTTGTTCTATAGCTGCAAGCAAACTTCTAATTCTAATTTTAACTGCACCTAGATTTGTTATTTCATCTATTTTTATTTGTGTATATATTTTACCTTCACTTTCAAGTATATGTTGAACTTCATCCGTTGTAATAGCATCAAGACCACATCCAAAGGATACAAGCTGAATCATATTCATATTTTCTTTATCCTTTATATATCTTGCTGCAGCATATAATCTAGCATGATATGTCCACTGATTTAAAACATCTACAGGAAACTTGTCAACTAGATGGCTTATAGAATCCTCTGTAATAACAGCAACATCAAATTCAGTAATCAATTTGGCAATACCATGATTGATTTCTGGATCTATATGATATGGTCTGCCTGATAGTACAATTATCTGCATCCCATTTTCTTCAGCCATTTCAATATATTTTTTACCCATTTCTCTTATTTTCTGCATATATAAATCATATTCCTCAAAAGCTTTTTTAACAGCAGATTTTACTTCGAAAAATGTTATATTACCAAAATTCTCATTTAGTATTTCATATAATTTTTTAGTAAATTCCTTTGTTCTGTGTATTCCTAAATAATCATATATAAATCGTACATTTTCTAGATCCGTTATATTACCCTTTATTACTTCCGGATAATATGCAACTACTGGGCAATTATAATGATTATCTCCTTTTTCCTCATTTATATTATAGGTTAAACAAGGATAAAATATAGTTTCTACACCTTCATCCAACAGATATTCAATATGTCCATGCATTAGCTTTGCAGGAAAACATACGGTATCAGAAGGTATAGTATGCTGACCCTTTAGGTAAAGTTCTCTATTAGATAGCGGAGATGTAACTACTTCAAACCCTAAAGTTGTAAACATTGTATGCCAGAATGGCAGCAGTTCAAACATATTTAACCCCATTGGCAAACCAATACGGCCTCTTTTGCCTTTTACAGGCTTATACTCCTCTAAAAGCAAAAGCTTATAGTCAAATAAGTTGTACTTAGGTTTTACACCCTTATGTGCCAAAGGTTTTTCACATCTGTTTCCGCCTATAAACTTACGATTATTGTTAAAGGTATTTACTGTAAGCCTACAGTGATTATTACATAAATTACATGTAACTACCTTTGCAGTGTGAACAAATTCATATAGTTCGTCTAAGGACATTAAGTTGCTAACTTCCTTTTCATTTGCCTTAGCATATAATGCAGCACCATAAGCCCCCATTAGCCCTGAAATATTCGGTCTTATAACATCTCTCTTTATTTCTTTTTCAAAAGCTCTTAATACAGCATCATTTAAAAATGTTCCACCTTGTACTACTATATTTTTACCTAAGCTCTCTGCAGATGAGGCTCTAATAACCTTATAAATTGCATTTTTTACTACACTTATTGATAAGCCTGCCGATATATTTTCAATGGAAGCTCCATCTTTCTGTGCCTGTTTTACTGATGAATTCATGAAAACAGTACACCTTGAACCTAAATCTACAGGTCTATCAGATTTTAATCCTAATTTAGCAAAATCACTTATTGAATATCCCAATGCTCCTGCGAAGGTTTGTAAAAATGACCCACATCCTGAAGAACATGCTTCATTTAAAAATATATTATCTATAACCCCATTTCTTATTTTAAAGCACTTAATATCCTGACCACCTATATCAATAATAAAATCAACCTCTGGTCTAAACTTCTTGGCAGCAGTATAATGTGCTATTGTTTCTACAACTCCAAAATCAACATTAAATGCATTTCTTATGATATCCTCACCATAACCTGTAACAGCAGAAGAGGTTATCCTGATACGAGGATATTTCTCATAAAAGTCTATTAATAAATCCTTTATTAGAGGAACAGGATTGCCACTGTTAGGCATATATTTAGAGTATAAAATTTTCTCATTATCATCTATTATTGCTGCCTTAACTGTTGTAGAACCTGCATCTATTCCAAGGTAAGCATCCCCAATATACTTATCAGGATCTGAGTATTCCACCCTTTCTCTTGAATGTCTTTCTTGGAATTCCTTATACTCAGATTCATTTTTAAACAATGTCATAGAGCTCGAATACCCTGCTTCTGATTTATAATTTTGTATTTTATCTATTATTTCATCAATATCTAATGATTTACTTAAATCTGTATATGCAGCTCCAAGAGCCACATAGTAAAGTGAATTTTCAGGACATATTCCTTTCAAATTCAATATATTATCAAAGCTTTCCCTTAACTGCGAAAAAAATGTTAAAGGACCACCAAGATATACTACCTTACCATTTATTTCCCTGCCTTGAGCTAATCCAGCAATTGTCTGATTTACTACTGCAGCGAATATACTGGCAGAAATATCGCTTTTATTAGCACCCTGATTTAAAAGAGGTTGCACATCTGACTTAGCAAAAACCCCACATCTGGAGGCTATTGTATATATCTTGCTAAAACCCTCAGCCAATTCATTCATCTGGACTAAACTTATATCCAAAAGCGTAGCCATTTGGTCTATAAATGCACCTGTACCACCTGCACAGGATCCATTCATTCTTACTTCCATACCATTAGAAAGAAATAATATCTTAGCATCTTCTCCCCCTAGTTCAATTACTACATCAGTATGAGGTATAAGTCTGTTAACCGCAATCCTTGTTGAATATACCTCTTGAATAAATGGAATGTCACACCCTTGTGCCATTCCCATACCTGCTGACCCAGATATACATAGGTTAAAATGCTTTTCCTCAGGAAACCTTTCCCTTACTTCATTTAAAAGAGAAGCCGTTTTCTGAGTAATTTGTGAAAAGTGTCTCTCATATGAATGAAATATTAATTTATCCTCATTATCTAAAACAACACACTTAAGTGTTGTAGAACCAACGTCTAAACCTAATTTCATATAATTCTCCTTCCATATATGAGCTTATATTATCATATCTTTCGTTTTAAGTACATAGGGGCAGGTGGTAGTTAATGTAAAATTCGAGTAAATTATTTAGGACATAAACCTACGTAAAAAAGGTTATGTCCTAAATGATAATGTATTATAATATTATAATTATTGTTTCTGATTAATCCTCACAATTGCCATGGTGTTCATGCTCATTGCAGATAGATTCTGTTGATTTTAATTCACCGTTTAAATAGCTTTTACAAGCTTTTTCTGAATTACCTTCAGCTCCGGTTATCACTTTAATATTCTTTTCATTAAATATCTCTACAGCACCATTACCCATACCACCTGAAATAATTACATTTACTCCCATATCATTTAAAAAATTTGGTAAAAATCCTGGTTTATGTCCTGGATTTTGTATTAATTGTTTATTTATTATCTTATTGTTTTCTACATCATAAACTTCAAATCCTTCACAATGACCAAAATGTTGAGATACCATATTGTTTTCGCTTGCTACTGCAATCTTCATTTTTATATCCTCCTTTTATATACCCAATTCATAATCAATTAAATCTACTATCAAATTTAATCCGGTAACCTTTGCTGCAATATCTGTTAAAGGAAAAATATCACTTCTATCAACATATTCTAGAGAAAACTTTCTATTCAATGCCATTAGCTGTTTTAAGCCGACAGAAATCCTATTTATATATGAAAAAACACCTATTGCCCCAGTTGAAATATTTAAAGCTTCATCTCCATATATCAATTTCAGTTCTCTTATATCTCCAAATATCTCTTCCTTTGTAGAGCCAAATCTTTGATAATCCTTTGGAATTATTCCTTCCTCAATTAAATCTCCAATCTGTTTTCCCACTGAGGCAGCTGCCATGGCAGCTCTTGCTACAGCTACAAAATTTATGTATGGAGCTCCTAAGGCAAGGCCTTTATAAATTTGATCCTCCATAGCAAAACCCCCTCCAATAGCTATTTGAGGAAGTTTATAACCTTTTTCATCCATCTTCTTCAGAATATTATATAAAATACTTTCTAAGTATACTGTTGGAATCCCCCACTCATTCATCATCTTCGTAGGACTATTGCCAGAGCCGCCACCTGCTCCATCAAAGGTTACTAAATCCACTCCGGCCTTTGATGCTATTTTAAGTATTCTAATCAAATCCTTCGGATCAAAAGGTCCAGTTTTAAAAGAAATATGCTCTGCCCCTAATTCTCTTAATTCTTTCACTCTATTAACTAGAATATCTTCATTCCACATTGGTAATTTTCCTATTTTTTCAAAAACCTGACCTTTACCTTGCTTATAATTTTCTGCTATTTCTGGATTAGATGGATCAGGATATACTAAATATCCCTTTTTTTGAAATTCTAAGGCATCCTCAATATTTTTAACTCTCCCCATTCCCTGAATACCTTTAGAAGCCTGCCCAAATTTTAACTCAACAGATTTTACCCCTAATTTTGTAATGGCATAATCCAATACTCCCAAATTTTCATCATCATAATTTGCCTGAAGTATAATATCTCCATAGCCTCTATAATATTTTCTAAATGAAGATACCATTTCTTCGATAAGTGGGGATGAAGTAACTTTTCCATTTTCTAGTACTAAGCCCTTATCCTTGGCCACAACATCTTCACCTATTACTACAAGTACACCTGCTAAAGCAGCACCTGCATAATAATCCTTCCAATTAAGTTTAGCTATAGCCGGAAGAACTATAGGTGCTTTCATTTTAATTTTATTATCTATTCCAAATTCTGTTTCTATATTAGCATTTGGAAAAGTAGCAATATTTGCGTCCTCATCACACCCTAAAGAGCCAAAAACTCTTCCGTTAATATTAAAGTGTGAAAAATCTAATGGATAACTCTTCTCGGAAGCAAATTGCTTCTTATCAGGTTCAAAAGGATAAATTGCTTCTGAACCCCTTACTGCTGATAAACCTATCTCACAAGTACCTGTACAATTAGAAGTACATACTGCACACATTCCAGAAAAATCTGAAATATGGTCTGACCTCATTTTTGTATTAGTTATGGTACTGCCTAAAGCTGGACTAAATGACATCCCAATTCCCCCTTATTTAGTTTATTATATTTATTTTAAATTTTTTCTATAACTTTATCAAACCAATCAACCTTAACATCCTCTATCATTCCTTTGTCTACTGTTTTTGCTATTTCGGGATCGATTGGTAACTTTGCCAATACATCTAGTCCATGCTCTTCTGCCACTTTTTCAATGTGGCTATCACCAAATATCTTGTGTTCTTCATTACAGTTAGGACATTTAAAATAGGACATGTTTTCAACTATTCCTATTACAGGAATATTCATTAACTCCGCCATTCTAACTGCCTTCTCTACTATCATAGACACAAGTTCCTGTGGGGATGTCACTACAATAATCCCATCTACTGGCAATGATTGAAATACTGTAAGCGGAACATCTCCAGTACCAGGCGGCATATCAACAAACATATAATCTATGTCCTCCCAAATGACATTGGACCAAAATTGCTTTACGGTTCCTGCAATTATTGGACCTCTCCATACAACTGGGTCTGACCCCTTGTCTAAAAGTAAATTTAATGACATGATATCGATACCAGTCCTACTTTTTACAGGAATTATTGTTTCTTCATCTCTTGCTTTTGCCTTTTCCTTCAATCCAAAGGCCTTTGGTATTGATGGCCCGGTAATATCAGCGTCAAGTATTGCTGTCTTATATCCTTTTCTATTCATTTGTACTGCCACCATTGAGGTTACCAGGGATTTACCTACTCCTCCCTTTCCGCTTACTACACCAATAACCTTTTTTACACTGCTTTGTTCATTTAAATATGCCTTAAAATCAAATGATTCACTCATTTTTTATCTCCTTTACTTTTTCAACGGTTCTCCCACAAAATCTACAGTTTTTTTTCCTGCAATTTTTTCTTCTTCCATCGCAAAGTTCATAATTTCCACCTTCAATTCTTAAGACTTTGCCATTTACCAAGGATTCTGCTAATTTCTTTCTAGCATCATTATAGATTCCTTGTACAGTTGTACGTGCAATATTCATTTGGTCTGCACATTCTTCCTGCTTAAATCCTTCTAAGTCGATTAGCCTTATGGTCTCATATTCATCAATAGTCATAGTAATAAAGTGATCATTATTTACTTCAAAATTCAGAGGACCAAATCTATCCCTTTCGGGTAAACTACATACCTTTCTCCATTTTCTAGGCCTTGCCAAATCCATCACCCCATTGCCTTATAGTATTCCTCTTAATATTATCTAACATTTCATTAATAATATTAAGCCTTAATTCTAGATTTATTTTTCTTCTTTTAACACTATCTTCTAATTGACAAATATATAACTTACAATTATATTATAATTCATTTATGACATATGTCAATAATGCGCAAAGAAAAATAATAGTATCCAATCTATAGTTTTCGAGATAACAATTAAAAAAAAATACCTGATAGAGAAGTCTCTCTATCAAGCATTTAATCTTTTAATCCCTGAACATATTGATGCTTCCTAAAACTACATGAGCCAAACCAAAACCCAGCAGTCCGGATGCAACCATAGTTTCTACATTCCTTTTTTTCTTACCTTTCTTTAAAACATCATCACCACTCATATAGAGTGTTGCACCTGTTAAAGCTGTTCCTAATAGTGTCGGAAATATACCTGAACGCATATTTTTAACCTCCTTTATATAGAGAACTTGCATAGATAAGGTTTAGGTTTTATACCTCATCGCAATTGTAAGCTATCAGAAATAAAAGATAGGTACATATTTATTATCCTATTTAAAGTGGACTATTATTCGTTGAAGGTATTTACAATTTAACTAGGTTTAGTTAATTTTAATGCTGTTTCACTATTGTTTAAATCGATTTGTACCTGTTCATTAAAATCGTACGGATTATAATAATCATTTTCAATCATGTATTTAGTAAATTTCTCATATTCAACTATTGTATCATTTAAATGTCTTCTTAGAACCGACCTTATTTCAGGTGTAGTTGTTTCAGTCAGTGCAATTGCATAGATATTTATACTACTCTTAATATCAAGAAGCAAATCTGATGCAATAATTTGATTAGTCATATTGTCCATTCCAGTTATCTTTTTTACTATTTTATTCATATTATCTCCTACTCTTAAGCATAATAACTTTTTTCAATTAAATTATGCAATTCATTTATCTGTTCTTCATTATAATTTATATGCTGTTTTACTATGTCCTTCAATTTATTATCAGATATTAGCGGCAACATCGTAACAGATTTAGTAAGCTCTACATTTTTTAAATCTAATATCTTGTGTAATTGTAAACCATCATAAGGTAGCAATTTTTTATCACCCATTATTTTCCTCCTCTTACTGTCTGTATTTATATCATATATGAGTAAGCGTTTGTCTGATTAATCCAAGCAGAAGTTCCTCTAAGCTTAGCTTATCAATATCATTCGAAAATAATTTTAAATCTGCAATATTTAATGTCATTTGAGCTATCTTGGTATCTTGTTCAATTTGTTTTGCTATATCTTCTGGAAAAAGCCATTCTTTTTTTATCATTAATTGATATATTTCTTCATGTAAATTCAATAAATATTGAAGCTCCTGAATGATTGCATTTCTAATTTCATCGGAAGTTGATTCAATCAATGCCATAGCGTTATTTTTTATCCCAGCTTTCGTAGTCAATAAAAATTCCATTGCTATTACATTATCTTTATTCATATTTTGCCCTCCCGAAGTGATTCTTTAGCTTTCAATAGCAAATTCGTAAAAGAGCTTATAGTATGATAAGAATGTTGTACTTCTTTTTCTAATAATGCTCTTAAATCCTGATCAAAAACTAAACCTTGGACAAGCTTTGCTTTTATTACTCTTATATTTTTTTCATTTAACAGCTGGTGAAGCTGCATAGTTTCTTGTAAAGTAATTTTATTAGAGTTCATAATAATTCCTCCTTATTGTATCAAGCTTATTGTCCCTCTAGAAATGCTGCTTTATACAAAATTATCTTTTGGTTTTTCATTGTATTGCACTTGGAAATTAGATAGAATGTTAAGCGGTGACTGGAAAAAACATGACTGACATATATATGCTTAAGAATTTAAAATAGGTGCCATTTAATATGGCACCTATTTTTTATGAATAATTATTTTCTTGTATAGTTAGGTGATTCTTTAGTAATTTGAATATCATGAGGATGATTTTCTACAAGAGTAGCAGATGTTATTTTAATAAATCTTGCCTTTTCTTGTAATTCATAAATATTCTTTGCACCTATATAACCCATTCCTGATTTTAATCCTCCCATTAATTGATATACCACTTCGCCAAGGGAGCCTTTATAGTGTACTCTTCCTTCTACACCTTCAGGTACATATTTCTTCGTATTTTCCTGAAAATATCTGTCTCTGCTGCCTGCATCCATAGCACCTAATGAACCCATACCTCTATATACCTTATACCTTCTACCTTCATATAAAACATCTTCTCCTGGACTTTCATCAGTGCCTGCAAAAAGCGAGCCTGCCATCACTACATTGGCACCTGCTGCGATAGCCTTTGTAATATCTCCTGAATACTTGATACCTCCATCGGCTATAATAGGTACCCCAAATTCCTTAGCAGCTTCTGCACAATTTATAACTGCAGTAATTTGTGGTACTCCTATCCCTGTTACAACTCTTGTAGTACAAATAGAACCTGGTCCTATTCCGACTTTTACACAGTCTGCTCCAGCCTTAATTAAATCTACAGTAGCCTCTGCCGTAGCTACATTACCTGCAATCACCTGAAGATTAGGGTATTCAGCCTTAATCTTTTTAACTGCTTCTAATACACCCTTTGAATGACCATGAGCAGTATCTAATACAACAACATCAACATTTGCTTTTACTAAAGCTGCTACTCTTTCCATCATATCAGCAGTTACTCCTACAGCTGCCCCAGCCAACAATCTTCCATTGTCATCACGAGCAGAATGAGGATATTGTATAGATTTTTCGATATCCTTTATAGTTATTAACCCTTTTAACTTATATTCATCATCTACTAAAGGTAACTTTTCTATCTTATATTGCTTCATAATATCAAGGGCATCATCCATGGAAATACCGATTTTAGCAGTAACTAGATTATCCTTTGTCATTACTTCATGTATTTTTTTTGATATTTCCTTTTCAAATCTTATATCCCTGTTGGTTATAATTCCAATAAGTTTATTATTTTCGTCAGTAATAGGAACTCCTGAAATCCTATATCTCTCCATTAATTCCAATGCATCAGAAACAATGTGGTCTGGAGATAAATAGAAAGGATCCGTAATTACACCGTGCTCTGATCTTTTTACCTTATCTACTTCCATGGCTTGTTCGCTTATAGTCATATTTTTATGGATAATTCCTATACCACCTTCTCGAGCTATTGCTATAGCCATTCTACATTCAGTCACCGTATCCATCCCCGCACTCATCAAGGGAATATTGAGCTTAATTGTTTTAGTTAAATAAGTAGCTGTATTTGTTTCTCTAGGCAATACTTCTGATTTACCCGGTACCAAAAGGACATCGTCAAAAGTTAACCCTTCTCCAATAAATTGCAAATCAATTCCTCCTCACGTTTTCTTTAGTATTCCACTTTTATATACTTTAAATTTATCTAACAATAATTTTCCTACTAATGTATCAAAAATAATAGTTTGTGTCAAGAAAGAAAAAAAGAACCCGAGGGTTCTTTAAGTTTTTACATAATTGATTCCTTTAATATTTCTATGAATCCTATTTCTGATAGTGCATACAGTCCCAAATTAGTAAAAAGTATAAACATTACTAGAAATATACTGAATATATCATACTTAATTATAATTTCATCATCCTTTGATTTATATCTAAAGTACAGTATTTCTGTACCTAGTAATATAAGCATAAGCGGCCATAGTTTCATTATCATATTTATCGCAGTTACACCACTAATCTGAGATACAAATATGATAATCCCTAAGGCTATTAAGATTATAGCCATTGTTATGGTTCCAACTCTCTTAATCTTCATTTTCTTCATCCTTCTTCTCTATTCCGTTTGTATCTTTATTATTATTTTTTCTGAGTATCACAACACCGGAGATTATAAATATCAATGATATTATTGACGTTTGAATATAGCTTCTCATCTGAGGGTTTATCATCGGGAATAGAATCCTTTCTATAATGATCATAAGTCCCATTATAATCAGTCCATATGCAATCCATTCATGTTTAATATCCGGTAGTTTAAACTCCTCATCTATAGACTCATCCTTATTTCCGTCTACGATATGCATTGCATCAAAGAAGCTGTAAAACCATATTAATGGCAATAAAAACAATAGCAGTGATATTCCTAACCAGCCCATAAAGAATACAGATAAAAGAAATGTACCCATTATCATTAATCCCTTTTTCTGATATCCCAGATACATATGACCTGCTCCAGGGATTATAGATAGCGAAAGAGTTATGGTTTTTTTATTTAACTTAGGATCCAGAGCTTCATAGTCAATTTCACCATTATTATAAAGCTGATTTAGTTTAATCTTTTTTAGAATCGAAAATATATCCACCAATGCAACAAGCCATAGTATAGGGTAGCCAATTAAAAATAGTAACATAAAATCACCATCATCTGCTATTAGGCTAAGCCCCAAACTTCCAAAAAGAATTCCAGCAAACAACATAAAGAATATTACTGCTCTATCCATTATTCCAACATATAAATGTGATAATCCTGGAACAACTGATAATATAAATGTTACAAACTTGCTTTTTTGTTTCATTATATCTCCTCCTAAAATAGTCTAATTGCTAATGTTTTCAATACTAGTTATCAAGTAAGATGTAGAATTAATAATTCTATCAGATAATTTAACTATTATATTTTGTTCGAAACATTGATCATTCACCTGAATTGATGATGCAATCTTGGGTACTGCATCAACCATATGGGTAAAAACCCCACTCAAGCTCATTACTATCGTTACTGTAGCTACCGCAGCATAAATTCCAAATTGATAATAAAAATGCTTTTTATCGTGTTCTATTTCTTTCTTTTCAACCTTATATTTAGGTAATTTATCTATGACTTTATCAGTAAAATCATTGGTTAACATGCTTCCTGCCATTTTAATTTCGTCTTCACTTACTAGGGATAGAAAAATATCCATACATATATCACAATTATATAGGTGAGCTTCCATCTCTTTTAATTTTTCATCTGACAGTGCCTTGTTCTTATATAACAACCACTCTATATAATCATAATGCTTCATTCTCATCCCTCCATTTCTCTTTTAACAATAATTTTGCTCTATAAAGTCTAGATGCCACTGTTTTTACAGATACATTATCTTCCTCTGCGATTAGCTCATAGGTTTTTTCCTGAAAGTAAAATTTTTCTAGAGTATCCCTATAAGCATCGGGTAAAGTATTGAGCATATTTATAAGGTTTTCTCTTCTCTCTTTCTCAACTATCAGTGATTCAGGATTGTTGGATATATTCGCCTCAGAGTTCTCTAACACTTCATCATCTACTAACTCTTCCTTGTATTTGGACTTCTTCTTTCTAAGCCAATCTATTGACTTATTAGCTGCTATTTTACCAATCCATGACTTGAAATTATCGTATTCAAACTTATTAAGGGAGACATAAATCTGTAAAAAAACTTCTTGGGCTATGTTTTCAGCTTCATTATAATCCTTAATAAAATTGAGAATAATTGCAAAAACATAACTTTTATATGTATTTATTAGTTCTGCATAGGCTTCTTCATTCCCAGAAGCTGCTTCTTTTATAAAGATTTCTTCGTTATTCATGCCTCCCCTCCTCTCTACATAATTATAACGAAAAATAATTAATTAATACTGCAAAGAAAAATAAAAAAGTTCGTAGTTCTTTCGTCTTTACTTGGAACAATAAAAAAGGAAAGTCATCCAATGATGACTTTTTAATTGCTACCTAGTTTTTTTATAAATATAAATTTTATAATTGCATTGATAATACTTTTTCTCTTTGGCTATAATCCCTAAGTTCACCCTCATATATGATTTCAAGTTCCTTACAGTTCATAAAATCCATAGGTGCAGTTAAACTCGGATTCTTATCTATTATTCTAATTCCACTGTTTAACAATATCTCAGATACAAATTGCGAACAGAAATAACTGTATTTCCTATGCAATGGAAAATTAAATGCTGCACTTAATACTCCTAATAAATTATAACCATATTTATTGCTTTCAATTTTAAATTTGAATAATTCATTTCTAAGACTATTATATTGATAAGCATCAATCTCTAATGAGTACAGTGCACACCTAGCATGGGGAAACCTTCCAAATGTACCATTTACTATATCCTCCTTTACAAATCCCCCTATTATCGGATTATAAGGATTGAGTCTTCCAAAGCTGTACATTTCCTTTAAGTGCTCATCAAAAGCTATTGACACGTGAGTATATGGCTCCCTAGTGCACAAAGTAATCATCTTTGAAAACAATGATCCGCTATGCGATAGCATAATATATATTCTTTTTTTCTTATCCACTTTAACACCTCAACTAATGATTTTAAATATAATCATATCCTATCTTACTGATATTTTGACATATTTTCAATAGTATCTTTTTGGTTATGATAGTAGATTATATTCATTAATATTAACGTTGATAATTATGAAACTACTGCATGTAATTTTTCTGAAGAAAATCTTATCCATTCCCTGCTGGCATGTGAAAGATATCTGTCTTTTCTCCATGCTATGGAAAGATTTAAATAAATACCTGGTTCCTCAACTTGTATAAATACAATATTTTTTCTATTGGTCTCCATGCATATTACATCTGGAAGAAAGGCTATCCCTACATCTGATGCAACCATCTCAATAATAAATTCTCTCTGGGAGCTCTTGCAAATTATATATGGTTTAAAGTTGCTTTTTTCACATCTTTCAATTATATTATCATATAATTTGAAATCCTCTTGAAACAATACGAATTTTTCATTTTTTAAATCATCAAATGTTATAAGTTCTTTTTGAGAAAGAGGATTGTTTTTATTGATTGCAACCTTTAGAGGACTTCTTATAAATTCAATAGAATTATAAATATCATTTTTTAATGGATCGGAAACCATAATTCCTATATCCAATTCACCGTTTTCCAGTTTGTGTTCAATTTGTTTGGAACCACTTTCAAATAGCTTCATCTCAACATTTGGATATTTATTGTTGAATTCACCAATTATCTTTGGGAAAAAGGATGAACCTGTCAATGGGGGAATTCCTATCTTTATTTCTCCTTTATTAAGCTCATAAAAATTTTCTACCTCCAATGATATATTCTCCATTAGACTTACTATATTAATTGACTGAGTATAAATCGCTTTGCCTATCTCTGTTAACTCAATTTTCGGGTTTCTATAAAACAAAAGAGTACCAAGTTCATCCTCTAGGGATTTAATTATTTTGCTAACATTAGATTGGGTAATGAAAAGTTCTTCAGCCGATTTAGTAAAATTTAATGTGTTGGCTACACTAATAAATGTCCTTATCTGTTTTAAGTCCATGATTGTCTACCACCATTCTATATTGGAATATATTCTAGTAAATATATGAATTTTACATTCAACACCTTATATATTAGTATAATAAGTAATCATTTACAACATTAACTTATGAAATAGATAATAATAAAATTTACGGAGGGATATGCTATGACACTAGAAAACTTGAATCCATTAAAAAATGCACAAATTAGAATTCAAGAGGCTGTAACTAATTTAGGATTAGATCAAGGAGTTTATGAATTGTTGAAATGTCCACAAAGAGTAATTGAGATATCAATTCCGGTTGTTATGGATGATGGATCTTTAAAGGTTTTCAAAGGATTTAGAGCAGCACATAGTGATGCAATGGGTCCAGCAAAGGGTGGTATTAGATTTCATCCCGATGTAAATATGAACGAGGTAAAGGCATTATCTATGTGGATGAGCCTAAAATGTTGTGTATTAGGTTTACCACTTGGCGGTGGTAAAGGCGGAATTGCTGTTGACCCAAATACTTTATCCCAAAGAGAATTGGAAAGGCTATCAAGAGGTTATATAAGGGGAATTTGGAGGTATATAGGCGAGAGAATAGATATAGCTGCCCCAGATGTAAATACAAATGAACAGATAATGGGTTGGATGGCAGATGAATACATGAAGATAACCGGAGAACATACTCCTGGAATTATAACAGGAAAACCAATTGTATGGGGAGGTTCTCAGGGAAGGACTGAAGCTACCGGATTAGGTGTAGCAATTGTCGCAAGGGAAGCAGGTAAGAAAGTTGGTATTGCTATAAAGGATGCTACTGTCTCAATCCAAGGTTTTGGAAATGTAGGTAGCTATACTGCTAAGCATCTTCAAGATCAAGGTGCAAAGGTAGTAGCAATAGGTTTTAAGGATTTTGCTTTATATAATAAGGACGGAATAGATTATAATGATTTTAGCAGTTTCCTTAAAGTAAATAAAGACAAAAAACAATATCCAAAGGCTAATGTAATATCTGTCGATGAATTCTGGTCGTTGCAAATTGATATTTTAGTACCTGCAGCATTAGAAAATGCAATTAATGCTGAAATTGCAAAGAAAATTAACGCAAAGCTTATCTGTGAAGGCGCCAATGGACCTATTACTCCCGATGCAGATGAAATATTGAATGAACGTGGAATTTATGTTACTCCCGATATATTGACAAATGCTGGTGGTGTTACAGTATCATATTTTGAATGGGTTCAAAATCTATACTCCCATTATTGGAGTGAAGAAGAAGTAATAAAAAAAGAAGAAAGAGCAATGGTTGAAGCCTTCCATGATATATGGAATATAGTAGAAGAATATAAGGTTTCTATAAGACGTGCTGCATATATGTCTTCAGTTAAGAAGATTGCTGAAGTAATGAAGGTTAGAGGATGGTATTAAAAAAGGCTGAGATTACCAGCCTTTTTATTGTTTAAATTCGAGCTCTATCCCCTTTTTCGAAGCAGCAAATTCCAGCCATTTCTTGCTTGCATAGGATAGGTATCTGTCACTTTTCCAGATTACCAATAGATTTAAATTAATCTGTGGATCCTCTAGAGGAATAAATTTTATATCTGGTCTATTAATAGTAGAGCTTGTTATTTCGGGGAAAAAAGTAACCCCTAAATTTGTAGCCACCATCTCTATTATAAAATCTCTTTGAGAACTATTGCATATAATATTCGGTTCAAAATCATTTTCAACACATCTACCTATGATAAAGTCATATAAACTGAAATCCTGCTGGAATAATACAAAATTCTCATTCTTTAGTTCCTTATATAGGACTATGTCCTTCTCAGCCAATGGATTATTGATATTTACACCAAGCATTAATGGACTTTTAACATATTTAAACATATCAAAATTTGCCCTATCATTTGGATATGAACACACTATACCAATATCCAAATCTCCTTTTTCCAGCTTCTCTTCTATTATCTTTGAGCCAACCTCTAATAGCTTTATTTCTATACCTGGAAAAATAGATTTAAATTCTCCAATTATTCTTGGAAAAAAGGAGGCTCCGATTATAGGAGGTATTCCAATATTTATTACACCTTTTTTTAATTTTATCAAATTATGAATTTCAATTGGAATATTATCCATAAGAGAAATAAGGTTTATGGACTGTTTATAAAGCTCATGCCCTGAATCAGTCAATTGTATCTTAGGGTTTCTATAGAAGAGCTGTGTTTCTAATTCTTCTTCGAGGGTTTTAATTATCTTACTGATTGATGATTGTGTCATAAACATTTCCTCAGATGCCTTTGTAAAACTTAAATGATTTGCAACTGATATAAATGCTCTTATTTGTTTTATGTCCATGATTTCCTCCAATCATTCTTCTTAGGAATTATTTATATAAAATATATGAATTTTACTAATGCTTAATTATATAATAATATATACTGAAGAGATAAACAAGCAACAAATTAGATACAATGAGATTGAACTCTAGAAACGCAGTAAATAAATTAACAGAGGTAGCCTAATAATAAGCTACCTCTGTTTCAATAAACAAATATTAATCGTTTATGACGGCTCCTACATCATACCGCCCATTCCATTCATTCCTCCCATACCGCCCATAGCTGCGGCAGGGTCTTCTTTTTCTACATCTGCAACTGCACCTTCAGTTGTCAATACCATAGCTGCAACACTAGCTGCATTTTGAAGTGCAGAACGGGTTACCTTTGTAGGGTCTGAAATACCTACTTTAATCATATCTACATATTCTTCAGTCAATGCATTAAATCCTATACCTGTTTTTTCTTGCTTAACCCTTTCAACTATAACTGAGCCTTCTAATCCCGCATTAGCTGCAATTTGTCTTATTGGTTCTTCCAATGCTCTTACTATAATATTGATACCTGTCTTCTCATCCCCATGAGCATCTTTAAGCAATGCAGAAACTGCTGGTATAGCATCGATTAAAACTGTACCACCGCCAGGAACCATACCTTCTTCAACACCTGCTCTTGTTGCTGCTAGAGCATCTTCTATTCTTAATTTTCTTTCCTTTAATTCGGTTTCAGTTGCAGCACCTACTTGGATAACTGCTACTCCACCTGCTAATTTAGCTAATCTTTCTTGCAACTTTTCTTTATCAAATTCTGATTCAGTAGATTCTAATTGAGCCCTTATTTGTTTTACTCTATTCTTGATTTCTTCTTGTTCACCTTGTCCGTCAACAATAACTGTATTTTCTTTATCTACTTTAACCTTTGATGCCCTACCGAGCATTTCAACTGTAGCTTCTTTTAATTCATATCCCAATTCTTCGGATATTACCTTACCACCTGTTAAGGTAGCTATGTCTTGAAGCATGTCTTTTCTTCTATCACCAAATCCAGGAGCCTTCACAGCAACACAGTTAAATGTACCTCTCAACTTATTAAGCACCAATGTAGACATTGCTTCTCCTTCAATATCTTCAGCAATGATAACTAATGGTTT
>DAIUFH010000023.1:0-30338 GCA_036844705.1 Tissierella sp. | reverse complement strand
TATTTGTTAAGTTGATTAGTTTTATTATATTCAGTATAATTTATTAATGAAATGGAACGTTATTTACAAATGATGTCTTGGTTTTGATAGGAGGTAATTTATGGTAAAGAAGAATGAAGTAATTGAATTTATTATAGATAGTGTAGACTTCCCCAATAAAGGAAGAGCGATTTATGATGGTCATATAGCAAAATTTAAGGGAGGAATAGAGGGTCAAAAGGTCAAGGCAAGAGTTGGAAAGATGAGAAAAGGAGTCATCGAAGTAAAGCTTCTAGAAGTCGTTGAGAAGTCATTCTTAGAATCTGAACCTAAATGTAAACATTTTGGTATATGTGGAGGCTGTACCTATCAAAGTTTGTCTTATGAAGATGAATTAAAGTTAAAGGAAAAACAAATTAGAGACTTGTTTAATAAAGAGGGTTTAGATATAAATCTTTTAGGAATTGAAGGAAGTCCAATTGTGGGTACTTACCGAAATAAAATGGAGTATACATTTGGTGATGAAGAAAAAGGAGGACCTCTTTCCCTGGGGCTTCATATGAAGGGTAGATTTTATGAGTCTGTAAATACATCTGACTGCAATATTGTGGATAATGATTTTACATTAATACGAGAAATAGTTAGGAGATATTTTGATGAGAAAAAGGTACCCTTCTATAATACTAGACAATACTCGGGAGTGTTGAGGCATCTAGTTATTAGAAAGGCTAGATCAACTGGAGAAATATTAGTTAATCTTGTCACTACAAGTCAATATGAGATAGATAAAGAAGGTTTTAAGAATCTTCTACTTGAGTTAAAAACAGATGGGACTATACAAGGAATTATTCATACTATCAATGATGGTCTTGGAGATATTGTGAAAGCGGATAGAATAGATTTGTTGTATGGAAGAGATTATATCATGGAGGAAATTCTAGGACTAAAGTTTAAAATCTCACCATTTTCGTTCTTTCAAACAAACAGTCTTGGAGCAGAAAGATTATATTCCATTGCACGAGAATTTACAGGAGATATAGATAATAAGATAGTGTTTGACTTATATTCCGGTACAGGAACCATAGCTCAGATAATGGCACCTGTTGCAAAGAAGGTAATAGGAATAGAGATAGTTGAAGAAGCAGTGGAGATGGCAAAGGAAAATGCAATACTAAATGGACTTGAAAATGTGGAATTCATAGCTGGAGATGTACTAAAAGCTGTAGATGATTTGAAAGAAAAGCCTGACTTAATAGTAATAGATCCTCCAAGAGATGGTATACATCCTAAGGCTATAAACAAGATAATTGATTTCAATCCAGACACCTTTGTATATGTATCTTGCAACCCAGTCACCTTGGCAAGAGACTTAAAGGTATTTATAGAAAGAGGATATAAGGTTGAGAAGGCAAAATTAATGGATATGTTCCCTAGGACGGTGCACGTTGAGAGTATAATTCTGATGACGTATTGTGGTTCGGAGGAGAAATAATATGGTTCGACCACAACATATGGTGGTTTGAGGACAAAAATCGGGTCAAAAATCGGTGAAAAAACCGTTTTTTGACCCTTAAAAATAGGGTAAAATATAGATGACATAGGGTAATTTGAGTGATGACAGAACAAAATAGAAAAGTTAGTAGATTAAAGAATATAAATAACCTTTTAGTGGGAGGGTTGATTTGATAGTATAGGGTAGCATAAAATGAGAAATAGATGTTAAGATTAGGTCGTATATAAAATACTTCAAAATCAAGGTATAGGGGGACCGTTATGAAATTTACTAAACATCAAAAGGAAATAATTAGAAGAATAAATGATGGGGAAGTTTATGATATTTATTCTTATTTAAAATCATTCGATATGCTTTATAATTTTAAAATAGATAAAACGATAATTGAAGCAAAATTTGCAGCTGAAGAAGGTGACAAAAAGTATAAGACATTAAAACCTGGAGTCAGTACTAATTCTATACATATGGATAATAAAACTTTCGAAATGTATATATATCAAAATCAATTAAAGGACGAAGATTTTGAATATAAGCCAGCTGAATTAGTTTTTGATAAAATAAAAGGTATTGTTTCTTATAAAGAAATAAAATATGAGTTTAATCCTTGTGTTGATAAGGGAATTAATATAGCAGTTTCTTTTAATCAAATAAAAGAATTTATTTCAATATGGTCATATCTCCATAAAGAATTGTATGTGTTAGAAGTCCCAAAAGCTATACGTAAGGAAGAAATAGGTTTATTCTTTGAAAGGTGTAGTAAAAAGGTAGAAGAAAGTACTACTAATATAACTGATATTCAGAAGCATACCTTTTTAAAGAACTTAGGAATAGAAAACAAATTAATTGAAAATTTTACTTGGAGTTCTGAGGCGCCTAAAATTGATGCTTATAAATATGCCGATGAATTTCTTGAGTTTAATGAAGATAACTTTACTATATGTGATTATTATTTGGATAAAAAAATATTAAGTACACCAGAATTAGAGTTGTTTATTAAGAATCGTTTTAATAATTCAGAGCAGATTAATTTTTACTGGGCATTAATCCCAGCATATCTTGCGATAATTGTAAGTATATTAATTCCGCTTTTCCAAAAACAAGATAATACAGAAGTAATTAAAATTCAAAATCAATTAAGAGAAATACAACAAGAAGTTTCACAATTAGAAATAACTAATTCACAACTACAAAGTGTTATTGCTGGGTTAGATAATATGAAAATAGAACAATTTGATGATAGAGAATTAAAAGAGATTTTATTAAAAATAATTGAAGTGATTGAAAGAGAATAAGTAAAGTCTTAAAGGCTAATACGCTTAATACTGATAGATACATTTATTTTAGGCAACTCCAAAACTAAATACAGAAAATAAAAGAGGCGAAGTCTTCGGTCAACTAATGATCGATAGGCTTCGCCCTTTTTCATTTCAAAATAAAATTGAAAGGATTGAGAACAATGTCAAAACTATTTATGTATGGAACATCCTTGGAAGGAATAGAGCAGCTGATGTTGATGGTTCCTAATTTTCAACCAAGGAGAAGTGGAATAGTCATTAATAATTATTTTAATTGTAAGGGAGATGGTAAAGACTGCAATTTCAATGTGATTAATATTAGTAATAGATGCAATGATTGTGGATACATTCATTTCAACATTCAATCCAATGTGTATAAGGTTAGATACAAAGATTTGGTTAAAGAATGCTTTGGAAAAATAAATAATCATCCATTAAAAGATAGACTAAAGCTTTTAACAAATAATTTTAAAGGAGAAATGTTTTTAAATCATGAGCATAAGGAAAAATTCTATAATGCACTTCATAATCAGGATCTTGATATCTATGATATATCGCCTAGACACATTGCTATCCTTTTTCTCCTAACTGCAGATGAAAGTCTATGGAAAACTTCAGAACATATAGTAAGTCCAAATAAATTTGATCTCAATCAAATATGTCTTAGAGAAATTAGCACCAATGGCTATGCCTTATACCAAACAGCAAAAACAATATGGACTGGAAAAGAGTGTATTAGAATTAATGAACTTGCAGATGCAGATCTAATTGATGATATGACATTTAAAGCAATTATTAACTCAGCATTAATCGTAAGATATGGCACAGATATATTTTTAATTACAAAATAGATTGGAGGAATAGAACTTGAATATTGCAATCAAAAGATCAAATAACGAAAATGAAAAGATTAAAACTATATGGTTTCCAATTGAAGAGGAAAGGTTACAAGAAATATGTAATGAACTTGGAATAGAGATGACTATAGAACCAAATTGCTATATAGAAAATAGTATGGATAAGAATTTTCTAAGGATACTTAATAATCGATATTGTAATATAGATGAACTAAATTATTTAATGAAAAGATTTGATGGGTTTAGTCCAAAGGAAATAGAAAAGTTTTATGCTGTAGCCTTTGCAGAAAATCCTAAAACAATGGCAGAGTTAATTAAACTAAGCTTTAATCTGCATTGCTATAGCCTTATTAGTGACTTTAATAATCTAGAATCTGTGGGAAAAAATTTATATCTAACTGAAAGACAAGCAGTAGCGACTAGAGAATTAGATGAACTTGATGGAGAATCCTATGCAATGGAGGTAATAAGAGATAATGATAATTCTACAATAACCCCCTACGGTGTCTTATATAAAAATAGCAATGAACCAGAGCAAGTATATAATGGGAAACAGTTCCCGCCATATGAGTGGAAGGATACTATGGTGACAGTTGAATTAAAAGCAAAGGGTGAAAGTGAATTTATATATATACCTTGTTCTGATATTGAAATTACCAAGGCACTAATGAGATTAGAAACACCTTATCTACATGACTGTGAAGTTACTATTGATAGCTCCAATATTCCTGATGAAATCTTAAATATTATCCCTGATGATCTAACACCACTAAATAAAACAGATACTCTAAATAATCTAGCAGATAAACTAAAAGAAATGAGAAGTGATATAAGATACTTTGAAAGGCTTATGGCATATGTAAATCCTAAAACTCTTGATGAAATATTTTCTCTAGCAGACTCCATGTATGAGTTTGAATTATTTGATGGGATAAAAGATGCTGAAAGCTATGGAAGATATATGATTTGTGAATCAGGGCATTTTGAATATGATCATAACTTAGAAGAATACATTGATTTTAAAAGATATGGCCAAGTGAAAATGGCTAATGAAGTAGGTGCATTTTCAAATAATGGATATATTGTCTATCATGGATATAATCAAAACCTTTCTAATATATTATCAGAAAAGCTTGGAATGGAGATTCCAAAGGTAAAGGAACAGAAGGTATTAAAATTATATATGCCCCTTACTATTGCTACCTACGATATAGAAAATGAATACGGTTATCGTGAAACATCAAATGAACCTATTGAACTATCAAATTATGAAGTAATTGATTATCTAGATGAAATACTAGATGCAATTGAAAGAAACAATCTCCCAGAAGAAAAAGAAAGAGGTCTCATGAGATACTATGATGATCATGATAGTGTTAGTGCAAAGATATCAAAGTATGAATTTTCTGCAGAGATAGTTAATGGAGAACTAATGGGTGTAGCTATCCTTACATTAAATGATGACCTAACTATGCAGGAGCTTGAGAAAATCAAAGACAATATAACAGGTCAGGCTTCAGATGGCTGGGGTGAAGGGATCGAGCAAAGAAAAATAAAAACAGATATAGGAGATATTTATATTAGCTTTTGGAATAGTAGTAAGGATTGGTTTATTAAGTCAGCTGAAGAAATGGGAATAGCTGAAAATCAAATAATGGGGGGGATGAAATTTGAATAATAGAAATCAAGCAGAAAGAATTAAAAATATGTATCCTATAGGGACAAGGATAGAATTACTATCAACAATGGATGATATGCAAGGGATTGAGAAAGGCACTAAAGGAACAGTAATGAGTGTAGATGATAGTGGTACAATCCATATGAAATGGGATAATGGAAGAGGCCTTGGTCTTATTCCTGGAGAAGATAAGTTTAAGGTATTATCTCGCCCGCAAGAAGAACTTGAAAAGTCAGAAGATCACTCTAAGGAGCAATCCCAAGGTGTGGGAGGAATGAGCCTATGAAAAAATTAGATTATCTATGGAGAAGGCTTGAAGGAACAGAAGTAGAGAAACAATTTCTTCAAAATCGATTTAATGAAATGTCAGTTAAAGAACAATATATTATTGAAGGTGCTGTTCAGATTATTGGAATAAATAATGCAATGGATTTAATCAATCTTACAGAACAACTAAGCAGATTTGATTTTTATTATAAGGCTACAGATGAAAAGTCCCTTGGAGAATATGTGGCAAAATATAAGGAGGATGCATCTGATGAAATACTTCCATTTATTAAAACAGAAAAGCTTGGAAGAGAATATCATGAAGACTTCCAAGGTGCATTTACAAATGAGGGCTATATAATTCAAAGAAATACAATAAAGCAAATCTATGATGTAACAAATTTAGATAAGATGACAGGGGGCGACTGGACTGTTAAGCTTAAGGTGTCAAGCAAATCTAATCCTGAAGGGGTATGGCTAAATCTAGCTGATTACGAGTTTTCCACTTTAGAACCTGATGAGATAGCTATTGCTTTAGATGTATTAGGTATAGATGATTGGAAAGAATCCAATTTATTAGATGCAAAGTGTATATTTCCTAATATTAAAGATTTGAAAGATCAATACGATAACCTAGAAGAATTGATTATTGATGGCAATAATTTAGGCTATGTTTGTGATGAACAAGATCAGGGAAGAAATTTCTTTATGGAGCACTTAGAATCAGCAATGGAGCTTGAGGGATGTACAAGACTTGACTTTACCCTTGATATTTCTCAGAATCTAAACTGCTATGATTTTATTCCTAAGAGTGTAAATTACGAAAAGTATGGAATAATCATGGCAGAAAAACATGGAATTGTAAAACAAGACTCAATACTTGGAGATAATTTTGATTATGTAAAATATGCAAAGGCAGATATTGAAAAGAAAGAGTTAGAGACTTGTAAGCATGGATTTATTAAGAGAAATGAAGAGAAGTTTTATTATGAATTTAGCAAAGAGCCAGATAGCATAAAACTATCAATGGAATAGTAAATCTTCTAATAGATATCTTCAATAACTTGTGATATATTGTGGTGCTTGAAGGAGGTGGAACTGGTGGAAGATATCATGGAGATATTAGAAGATGCAATATGTGAAAGATTGGAAATAGCGTACTTTGAATTAATCAAAGAAAATGAAGAGTTAAAAGAAAGTATTGAAACGGTAAAGGAATTAGGGACAAAGCTTTATGAAAATAAAGATATTCCAAGAGAAGTAAAAAGACAGATTGAAGATTATAAGGATATATCAGATTTTGTCCAATGTGAGCTGCAAAAGTTTATATACAAGGAAGGACTTAAAGATTGTATCAAGTTATTAAAAATACTTGATATTTTAACATAGCACGGTAAGAACCGTGTTTTTTAATACCTAAAAATAGTTAAGGCCGATTGTTTGCTGTATTTAATAGCATATCAGTCGGCCTTTTTTTATTGCCTAAAACTAATAGCTAAAGGGGGGGTTGGAGGTGGAACATGATTTTTTAATATATATAAAAGAATATCATCAGGGAAAAGAAAAGGCAGTATCCAGTGCATATTTGCAAAGCAGATTTTCCATAAGCAGCAGAACTGTAAGAAAAATTGTCAATCAATTAAGAAATGACGGCAATCCCATATGCAGTGATGAAAATGGCTATTATTATGCCACAGATAAAGGTGAAGTCCTGAATAGTGTTTATCAGATGACCAGCAGAATCAAAGAAATTGCAAAAGCAAAGAATGGTCTAGTTAAATCCCTGCAGAACTTTCCCGATGAAAGCGGACAATTGAGATTAAAAATTGATGAGGACAGAGAAGCGAGGTGATGAAATATTAATAGTTTTATGAGTTGGATAGGAGGGAAAAAAGCCCTAAGAGAGTTAATAGTGTCAGTATTTCCCCTTTATTATGAAAGGTATATAGAGGTATTTGGGGGAGGTGGCTGGGTACTATTTCATAAACCACCTGGTAATGATTTTGAAGTATATAATGATTTTAATGGACTCCTAACAAACTTATACCGTTGTGTTAGGGAGAAACCAAATGAACTGATAGAGGCATTACACTTTGTATTAAATTCCCGGGAGGATTTTGATAGGGTGAAGGATGCATTGGCAAGGGATAGTCCAGAAAGTGATGTAATAAAAGCATCATATTTTTATCAATTAATTCGATATAGCTATGCATCAGGACTTACCAGCTTTGGCAGCCAGCCTCATGATATGTGGAGCAACTTCCCTTTAATTGAACAAGCACATAGAAGACTTAGTAAAGTTGTAATTGAAAATAAGGATTTTGAAAAGCTGATAAGGCAATATGATCGCCCTGTCAGCTTTTTCTATTTAGACCCGCCATACTTTGAAACAGAAAAATATTATAAAAATGTGGGTGAAGATGGTTTCCAAGAGAAGGATCATATAAGACTAAGAGATACCTTAATGAATATAGAGGGAAAGTTTTTACTTTCCTACAACGATTGTGATTTTATCAGGGAATTATATAATGCTCCAAATATTCAGATTGAAAGCTTTTCCCGTATCAATAACATTAAGCAGCGTTATGATAACGGGGCTCAGTTTCAAGAAATACTTATAGCAAATTATGATATGCAGGAGAGGAAGGAAAATAATCCTTCACAAATAAACTTATTTGAAATAGAAAATGGACTTTAAAAACAAGGAGGAAACCTATATGGAAATTATAAAGGAAAATTCTAATAGTAGTATCATTATACCAATTGAGGTGCTAAAAGCCTCTAATCTATTAGACAGTAAAGATATTGAATTAAAAACATTGGAAAATGCATTTGTAGTAATGAAAGGAACTATGAATGCAATGGAACTTATAAAGTTAGCTGAAGGACTTAAGAACCTATCTGAAGAGTTAATAGAACATCTTGCAGGTGTTTGTGGAAGATGTGATGATTGCTCTTATTGCGAAAGATTTGAAGAATATGATGAGATTGTTGTACCTGATTATCTCTTAGAAGAAGCAGGAATCCCTATAGATGCAAAGCTTTGTGCATATACAGAAGAAGATAGCGGAGAAGTTGTAGTTGTAGAAGCAGATTATGACTATGATATGGCTGATGTACCACAGTTTGTTATTGATATTTTTGAAATATCAGGGATCTGTCTTCGGGAACTAGAAGAAAGATTGATGACGGATGATATTGTCTATGGAGATGAATAATCCCTAGATAAATAATCTTAAAAAAAGTGGGATTATGAGAGGAGGTGATAAGAACCAGGGGAAGATTATTAAGAAAAGGAAGGGAATAAGGTGGCAGAAAGGTAAAGACTGGAGGTGGAATATGAGCAGTATTAAGCTTAAGAACGATTGCATTTTCTACTATGGGAATCCTACAGGGTATGTGGAAAAAGATATTGCAACAGTAGACTCTATGTTTCAAAATGAAGAATTTGAAAATTGGATTTACCAAAGAAAACTGATACCTAAATGGACAGAGGGAGTATTTGAAATGCTGTCAAAGGGAGATATAGTACATTTTAATGATAAGGTATTGAAACCCTTAAAAAGTTGTCGTATATGGCAGTTAAGAACAGATGTAAGTCCTGACCGTAAGTTCATAGGCTATGAAGAGATTAAAGAAAACTTTGGGGAACCAGATAAGGATAATTATAGGGTTGTCTATGATGGAGAAATTGAAACCAATGATTTAGAAGGGATCTATACAAAATTTAATCTAGATCATCCCCAAGGATTTACAGGTCACTCTCTTTCCATATCTGATGTAATAGAACTTTATGATAGTACAGGCAGTGAATTTTACTATGTAGATCGATTTGGTTTTAAAGAAATTGATTTTGAACAAAAAGAACAAAAGCAAGATATGAATATGAGTATTTAAAATTAAAAATATGGAGGAAAACAATATGAGAAATATGTTTAAAAAAGCAAATAAATTTATGACAAAGAAAGCTGTAGCTATAAAAATAGCAGTAAATAATAATCGTGGGGAAGGATATATTGATACAGCAGTAAAAATCCTTATTGCTGTAGTTTTAGGGGCATTACTTCTAGCAGGGTTATATTTATTATTTGGAGATGTGGTTATGCCAACTTTAAATGAAAGAATTAGAGAAATGTTTAACTATGCAGGTTAAAAGGAGGAAGTGTAATAATGAAATATAGATCAAAGAGAATAATTAATATTCTTTTAGTAGTTTGTATACTAATGACTAATTTTATAGGTTCTGTCTATGCTGCAAAGCATATATTTTCAGATAGTATAGGGCATTGGGCCGAGGAAACAATCGACCTTCTTACAGAGAGAGGGATCATTCAAGGATATCCCGATGGACTATCTCATCCGGATAATGTTATTACAAGGGGAGAATTTTCAGCTCTCCTAGCAAGAACTATGAAACTTGAAACTAAAGATAGAGAGAATGTTGGTCTAGTATTTGAAGATATCATAGGTCATTTTGCCCAAAAGGAAATAGAAGCACTTGTTTATGAAGGAATCATTCTAGTGGAGGACTATGGTAAGTTATATATACCTAATAAGCCTATTAGTCGAATGGAAATAATTAAAATGTTAGTTAGAGCAACAGGAAAAGAAAATCATAATCCAGATTGCTCCTGTGATACAGGATTTATTGATGAAGAGAATCTAGCTAAAGAAGAAATTGAATATATTTGTCTTGGAAAACAATATAACATCATTTCTGGTTACCCAGACAGAACCATTCGTCCTAATGGTGAATCTACTCGTGCCGAAGCCTTTACAATGCTTATTAAGCAGGAGAAAGCCAAAGAAAAGATAGAGGAAGATAAAGCTAAGGATAAAGATAAAAATGAGCAAGAGAAGCCTAGTATACCATCAAAGCCAACTGATAAGCCTACGGACAACAAGCCAGATAGAGATAGGGATACAGAAAACAGCTCATCTGGTGATGGTTCAAATTATGTTCCAGCACCAAAATATACTTTTGAACTTCCCCTTACAGCCTATGTTGATGAAGAAATAGAAATTGTTCCTATGAGTTCAAATGTAAAGTCAGTAACATGGGAGATTAGTAAAGATGGTATCCCTGTAGATTTACTTTCAGTTATTGATGGGGAACTAAAGGAAGATGGCGGGACTATTAAAATCAAATCTATTGGAAGTTATACTTTCACGGCTATAGCTGTAAATAGTCGTGGGAAAGAGGTTAAGCATGAACAAACCATAGATATTTATCCAGTAGTTTCTGCTAAACTTAAACTACCCAAAACAGCCCATACAGATACAACAATAGATGTTGATTTATCCACCGAAAACTTAGGAGATGACCCTGTAGCATGGTCAGTTCAAAGGGATGGTAAAGAAATCGACTTTGATACTAATATTACAGGGGAACTTACAAATACAGGTGGTTTAATAATATTTAACAACATAGGGACATACCAGCTAACTGCTGTTATAACTGATGAATTGGGGAAAGAAATCAAAGTAAGTGATGTAATTAAAATATATCCTGTGGGAGAAATAAAGCTAGAGCTTGATAAGATAACCTATACAGATAAAAACATTACCTTAAGAACAGAAACAAAGAATACTGATGATATGGATTTAATATGGTCTCTCACTAGGAATGGAGAAGAAGTCAATATTTCAGAGTTTATTGAAGGGAATATCTCATTAGAAAATAGTATTATAGGTTTTAAGGAAAAAGGTGTATACAATTTAATTCTTTCAGCTATAGACAAAACTGGCAGAACATTTACAGATAAGGTATCCATTACCGTATATCCTGTAGGCTCTGCTGGTTTTTATTTACCTGAAATATTCCATACAGATGATAAGATAAAGCTCGAAGCAGCCTTTGAGGAAATTGGAAATCGTGATGCAGAGTGGTCACTCATTAAGGATGGCAAAGAAGTAGAACTTTCAGATTTTGTTAGTGGAAATCTATCCAATGATGGAGGAATAGTTGCTTTTCCTTATAAAGGTGAATATATTCTAAAAGCTTCCTTCACTGATGATGGAGAGAGAATATATGACTATGAGCAAAGTTTTAAAGTTTACCCTGTGCCAGCTGTTGGTTATACATTACCTAAGTATGCCCATACTGACAGCGATATTAATGTAGGGGTAAATAGCACAGAACTTGATGAACTAGAGATTGAATGGCTTGTTGACAATACCTTTGGTTTTCAGGATTGGTCAACTTATGTAGAGGGAAATCTAAATAATTCAGGAGGCAGTATCAAGTTTAAAAGAGCAGGTGTTTATGAACTAGTAGCTAGAATCATCGATGAAACTGGCAGAGTATTTCTCTTTGAAACAGGAGATATAATCGAGGTGCTTCCTGTATTAGATATAGGATTCGAACTTCCGAAATCAGCCTATACAGACAGCATTATTAATATTAGAACCTATGGTAATAACAATGTTCTTCCAGTGGAATGGAGTATTACCAAAGATGGTGAAGTTATATCTGAAGAACAAGCAATCTCTGGAAGTTTAAATGCACAAGGTGGCAAAATTACTTTCCTTACAGATGGAGATTATACATTGACTGCAAGGATGACGGATTTCCTAGAGAGAAGTTTTTCATATAGCGAGGAAATAACCATAAATCCTGTTATTCAATATAGTTTTGCCATGCCTGATTCCATTCACTATGGCAGGGAATTCGAAGTAAAGGCAGTTTCTGAAAATCTTGGAACAAATAAAGTTAGATGGACATTAGAAAAAACAGGTGAGACAGTAGATTTCAATGGTGAACTAGCCAATGAAGGAGGGAACATCTCCATATCAGATACAGGTGAGTTTACTCTCATAGCCACAATTATAGATGGTGAAGGCAGAATATTTACTCATAAAGAAAAGGTTACTATTACCAATACTGTACCAATAGTAACCTTAACAGTTACACCAACTAGAACTGTAAAGAACGGTAAATTCTTTGTTGATATTAAGGCAACAGCCAGTGATCCAGATGGAGATGCAACAACCTTGGAATATGAAGGTACAACTAGTGATAACTATTATGCAGTAGGAACACATAAGGTCAGAGTACGTGCCAAGGATAGTGTTGGGGCTTATTCACCTTGGGTAGAGAGGAGTTTTACAATTAAAAATTCACCACCAACTACCCCTGTAATTACTAGGACACCAAGTGGAAATAGTGTTGCCCCTGGTACTAAGGTAACTATTACAGCTAAGAGTACTGATGCAGATAATGATCCAATTACCTATGTTTGGGAAGGGCGTAATGCTGAAACACAAGTCTACCCGTTAGGAAAAAATACTGTTCGTGTAAAGGCTGTGGATTCCACAGGTGCAGAGTCCCCATGGGCAGCCATTGTATTCTTTGTTGCTGATCCTAATGGCAGTGGAGGTATGATGTTAACTGGTCCTGATTCAGTAATTCTAGAAAATGGTTTAGAAGGTGCGACTATTACTGAATATACATTTACTGTTCCTCCTGTTGCAGGACATAGTGGAAGTGATTATGGCCGTGTTCGTGGATACAATGTAAAAACAAAACAGTGGGATGAACTTGATTATGGAACTACAAGCAATGGTATCACATTCAGCAGAACTCTAAGTGCTGGTATGTACTCTAAGCTTGAGTTTTATTATTACACTAATCACAATTGTATGTACGATAAATCCAATATTACCTATTCTGTAAGTTACCATTTTGAATAAACAAGGAGGAAATGAATATGGAAAGAACAATTGAAAAATCAAATAATTTTATAACAAATAAAGCTATAGCTGTAAAAGCAGCAACTACCAATAACAGGGGAGAAGGATATATTGACACAGCAGTGAAAATTCTTATTGCTGTAGTTTTAGGAGCATTACTTCTAGCAGGACTATATCTATTATTCGGTGATGTGGTTATGCCAACACTAACAGAGCGTATTAAAGAAATGTTTAACTATGCAGGTTAAGAGCATCTTACAAGGGGTGCTTTTTTCTTTTCTGCTAATGGCGGCATCTTATACAGATATTAAAAAAAGGGAAATACCAGATACAATCTGTATGTTTATTGCCTTAATAGGCCTGCTAAGATTTAGCTTTTTAAATCTGTTTGGGATAATTATTGCTATCCCATTTCTATTAGGAGCAGTATTAAAAGAAAACAGTATTGGTGGGGGTGATATTAAGTTAACTGCCTCGGCAGGCATTGTCCTTGGATTTTGGAAAGGAATCTATGGGTTAATAATAGGACTTAGTTTATTAGTATTATTTTATTTATTCTTAGTATTAATATCTAAGATAAAGAAGAAGCAAGTGGCTAGGAATTTACCTATGCCACTTGCTCCCTTTTTAGGGCTAGGTTTTATGATTATATATTTTATGAATTAGGAGGAAAATCATATGGGATTTTTAAAAAATAGAACTGTAATTGGAGTAATATGCATAGTGATTTCACTTGTTATTTGCTTTGGTCTTACACCATTATTTAATAAAGGGATGAGCCAAAAGACTGAGATTATTAGAGTAACAAAAGAAATTAAAGTAGGTGATGAAATCACAAAGGATATGGTTCAAGTTGTAGAAGTAGGTGGATTTAATTTACCTGAAAATATTATTCGAATAAAAGATAATGTTATTGGAAAATATGCCACAGCAGATTTAGGAATAGGGGATTACATTTTAAATACAAAGGTATCAGATATACCAGCAGCTGAAAATGCTTATCTATATAATCTTAATGGAAGTAAGCAAGCTATATCCATTACCATAAAAAGCTTTGCTAATGGGCTTTCTGGAAAGCTCCAAAGCGGGGATATTGTGTCTGTGATTGCACCTGATTATAAAAAACAGGGTGAAACGGTTATTCCATCAGAACTTAAATATGTAGAAGTTATATCTGTAACTGCTTCATCAGGATATGATGCAAATACTGGTGAACAAGGAATAGAAGATGAAAGGGAACTTCCATCAACTGTAACCCTTCTTGTAACTCCAGAACAAGGAAATATTCTTGCCGAGCTAGAGTCAGATTCTAAGCCGCATTTATCACTGGTCTATAGGGGAACACCAGAAAACACAAGGCAGTTTATTGATATGCAGGAAGAGATAATCAAGGAACTTTATTCAGAAGAACAGGAAAAAACAGATGAGGAAGTACCTGAAGAAAATAGAGTTGAGGAAAGTAAGATTGAGGAAACAACAGAGGGTGGAGTAAATTGCTGAACTTTAAAAAGAAAGGTATATTCACACGAAAGACAGAAGAAAAGGTACAGGAGGAAATTCTTCATGGAGGCGTTTTAGCTGTTTGGGGAAGTCCTGGTAGTGGAAAAACAATCGTAGCCACAAAGATTGCCAAGTATCTAGCAGATAAGAAAAAGAATGTAGTATTGGTTTTATGTGATATGACAGCACCTATGCTCCCTTGTATTTGCCCTCCATCAGATCTTGAATATGAAAAATCTTTAGGAAGTATTCTTGCTGCAGCTTATGTAAGTGAAGCACTTATAAAACACAATATGATTACCCATAAGAGATTATCATACCTAACAATCCTTGGAATGCTTAAAGGAGAAAATGAATATACCTATCCCCCATATACAGAAGTACAAGCAAGAGAGTTAATTGAGAATCTCAGGAAAATAACACCATTTATCATTATTGATTGTGACAGTTATATTGCAAATGATATTTTATCGGCAGTTGCCTTGATGGAATCTGATTCAGTATTGAGACTTGCTAATTGTGATTTAAAAAGTATTAGCTATTTATCCAGTCAATTGCCCCTTCTTCGAGACACAAAATGGGATGCAGATAAGCAGTATAAGATAGGGTCGAATCTAAAGCCACAGGAAGGTGTTGAACATATAAATCAAGCCCTTGGAAGTGTAGCCTTTAAACTTCCACACTCTAAGGAACTTGAGGAACAATATCTTGCTGGAAATCTATTTGAAGATTTATCCATGAAGGATAGTAGGGCATTTAGAAAAGAAATAGAAAAGATAGCAAAGGAGGTGTTTGGGTGTTAGGACAAAAACGAAATAAATCTGTATTTCTAAAGGAAGAAATTCGACAAAGTGGAACATTTGCAAATGAAAATGTGACAAATGATGAACTAATGGGCAATCTATCTACTACTGAAGACTTAGCAGTAGAAATGTTGGAAGTAAAAGAAGTAGAAGAAATAAATAAGGTAGAAAAAGTAAAGAAAATACAAAGGGAGTTGGGCTCTAATAATAGAACCCACTCTCTATTTTTTACCCCGGAATCAGATGGTAAAGATTTCTCAACCGTTTTAAAAAATGTTCAGGAATATATCTCAAATAACTATTCCATCCTTATTACTGATGAAACAATAGAAGGATCTAAGGAGCATTTAAAGAGATATATATCTAAATATGTACAAGACAGCAGAATTTCAGTAAAAGGCATGAGCGGCAAGGAACTTATTGATTCTCTTTATAGTGAAATGGCTGAGTTTGGATTTTTAACAAAGTATATACATGGAGAAGGTATTGAAGAGATTGACATCAACTCATGGAATGATATTGAAATTCAGTATTCAGATGGAAGATGTGAAAAGTTAGATGAACATTTTGACTCACCTGAACACGCAATTAATGTAATAAGGAGAATGCTCCATATATCTGGAATGGTCCTTGATAATGCAAGTCCTGCCGTCCTTGGGCATTTATCGAAAAATATTCGTATTGCAGTATTAAAAACTCCATTAGTAGATGAAGATGTTGGTATAGCAGCATCTATTCGTATTGTTAATCCTCAAAATATGAAAAAAGAGGATTTTGTAGGTGGTGGTACTGCAACTAATCCTATGCTTGATTTTTTATCAGAGTGTATTCGTTATGGAATTTCTGTTTGTGTGGCAGGTGCTACTAGCTCGGGTAAAACAACTATTGCAGGATGGCTTCTTACTACAATACCAGATAATAAGCGAATATTTACTATTGAAAATGGATCTCGAGAGCTATCTTTAGTCCGTGAAAAAGATGGAAGAGTGGCTAACTCTGTTATTCATACCATCACCCGTGATAGCGAAAACGAAAGACAAAAGATAGATCAAATTACACTCCTTGATATGTCTCTTCGATTTAATCCAGATATTATTGTTGTAGGGGAGATGCGTGGGGCAGAGGCCAATGCAGCACAGGAGGCAGCTAGAACAGGGGTAGCTGTTCTTACAACTATCCACTCAAACTCTTGTGAGGCAACCTACAGAAGGATGGTGTCCCTTTGTAAAAGGGCAGTTGATATGTCAGATGAAACATTAATGGGTTATGTAACTGAGGCCTACCCTATAGTTGTGTTTTGTAAGCAGCTTGAAAACAAGGAAAGAAAATTGATGGAGATTATGGAATGTGAAATCTTACCTGATGGTACAAGAAATTATAGACCATTATTCCAGTACATTATTACAGAGAATAGAATGGAAGATGGAGAGTTTATAATTAAAGGTTATCATGAACAAGTGAATAGTATATCAGAAAGTCTATCTAAAAGGTTTTTAGAAAATGGAATGCCAATTGATACAATAGAAAAACTTAAAAAGAAGGAGGTACAAAGTTTATGAGTACCATCTTGTTAATGGCCTGTATCGGAATGATTACAGGTTCTTTTATTTTATTTAATATCTCCCCAATGGAGTTTACGGATAATATCTTTAAAAGGTTAATGAATAAACCTAAGAGCATTAAAGATGAGATTAATGAAACTACTAAACGAAAGAAGTTATCCTTTTTCAGACGTGAAATTATTGAGGTTCAGGAGATTTTAAGAATAACAGGAAGAGAGAAGAAGTTCCCCGTGCTTTGTGCCTTATCCCTTTTATTTTTTGCTATAGGAGGATCAATTGCAGTCATCCTTGGTAATTACTTTTTAGTTCCAGTAATGGCAATAGGCTTAATGTTTATACCACTTTGGTATGTTCGTATTACACAGACTCATTTTAAAAAGGCTATTTCAGCTGAACTTGAAACAGCACTTAGTATTATTACAACAGCATATTTAAGAAATGAGGATATTCTAACTGCTGTAGAAGAAAATATGAACTACTTAAATCCACCTGTATTATCTGTATTCAGCGAATTTATTTCAAGGATAAAGCTAATAGATCCAGATGTAATTGCTTCTTTAAAAGATATGAAAGTTCAAATTGACAATGCAGTATTTCATGAGTGGTGTGATGCTTTAATTGCTTGCCAATTTGATAGAAGTCTAAAGACCACATTAACTCCCATAGTAAGTAAATTGTCTGATATGAGAGTGGTAAATGGAGAACTTGAGAATATGGTGTTTGAACCAAGGAAAGAATTTATTACCATGCAGATATTAGTTCTTGGGAATATTCCTCTTTTATATTTCCTCAATAAGGATTGGTATCATACATTGATGCATACTGTAATGGGCCAGATTGTACTTACAATATGCATTACTGCCATATTTTTATCTACAGCTTTTGTAATTAAATTAACCCAACCAATAGAGTATAGGAGGTAGATAAAATGACATTTTTAATTATTATCTTTGGAATACTCCTGGCTCTTGGACTATTTTTTATATTAGCTGATATTTTAAGACTTCCAAGTCTTGCCACACAAAGGGCAATGCAATCTGCAGGAAAACAAGGAAAAGAAAAGACAAAAAGTATAGATATATTACTTTTAGGATGGGCAGTAAAGCTTTCTAAATATATCCCAATTGATGAGTACAAAAAGAACAGAATGAAAAACACATTAAATGCATCAGGAATTAATATGACTCCAGAAGAATATATGGCATCTGCTATAGTTAAATCAGGTTTAATTGCATTGGCTGTAATTCCTTGCCTTATGATATTACCTCTCTTAGCACCAATTATTGCATTTCTAAGTATCCTTGTATATTTTAAAGAGATACGAAAAGCAGATGAAGAGTTAAAAGAAAAGCGAGAAAAGATAGAAAAGGAACTGCCAAGGTTTGTAGCAACCATAACCCAAGAGCTAAAGGCTAGTAGAGATGTATTATCTATTTTAGAAAATTTCAAGAAAAATGCAGGAGAGGATTTTGCAAATGAATTAGATATATTAACTGCGGATATGCGATCCTCATCTTATGAAGCAGCCCTTACAAGGTTTGAAGCTAGGATTAATTCTCCTATGTTATCAGATATTACTAGAGGGTTAATTGGTGTCCTTCGGGGAGATGATGGATCTATGTACTTTCAAATGCTTTCCCATGATATGAAACAATTGGAACTTCAAAGATTAAAAGCTGAAGCTATGAAGATACCACCTAAGATTAGAGTGTTCTCCTTTGTAATGCTTATGTGTTTTATGATGACCTATATGGCCATTATCATCTATGAAATTATCCGCTCTTTCAGCGGATTGTTTTAGGAGGTGTTCATATGCTTAAGGTACTAAAGTCTAATAAAGGAGAAGGGTATATTGATGTAGCTGTTCTTGTACTTTGTGTTATGCTTATGATTGCTCTTGCCATAAAGGTATTTCCAGTTTATATTGCAAAGCAGCAAATCGACACCTTTGCCACAGAACTTGTTAGAGAAGCGGAAATTGCAGGAAGAGTAGGGACAGAAACTACAAATAGGGAAATCTTATTAAGAGATAAAATGGGAATTACACCAACGGTTAAGTGGTCAAGAACAGGAAAGATACAGTTAAATGAAGAGATAACTGTAACTATTACCTATGAAACTAATATTGGTCTGTTTGGAGGATTTGGTTCCTTCCCTATAACTTTACGAGCTGATGTTGCAGGGAAGTCAGAAGTATATTGGAAATAGGTGAATGATGATATCTGTTTAAATATGCAGTAAAAGTAAGAGAAGGTAGGAGTGAGTAAGAGAAAGTGAGAAGAGTAGGTGAAAGGATGCAGAAGATCAGACAAATATTAAAAGATAAAAAAGGAAGTTCATTTCCTTTAATTGTCGCTGTAACTTTGTGCCTTGTAATAATCATTACAGGTATATACGAATATTTTAGATTGATGATTATAGCACAAGGTGTTCGTGATGCAGTGCAAGATGCCGTAATCTCTACAGTAAATGATAATTATGATGATGTCTATCATGGAGTTCGTGAAGGGTATTCAGGAGGATATCAGCCAGTAGCAGATGATTTTGAAGAATCCCTTGATTATGGAGATATTTATAATAGATTAGATACAATTTTAGGTTTAGAGCGAAGTGGCGGATACCATGTAAAAACTATATCAGATAGAAAAATGGAGTTTAGAATATGGGACTTAGATGTGGATATAAGGAATGCACCTATTGGAACAGGAGATACAGCAAATTCAAGATTTAAGGTTGATTGCACCATTATGCTTGAAGTACCAGTATCCTTTGGGGGTAAACTTCTTCCTAGTATGAAAATAAAAATAAAGACAAGCGGAGGGTATACCCCTAAATTTTAAGAGTTTGAAAAATATCAATAGACATTTGCAAACTCTTGTGGTAGGGTGTGATTTATAAGAAACGGAAAAAAGGAGGCAGAAATCTATGAAAAATATAAGTGATAAAACTAAAAAGCGGCTTGTAGTTATTGGAGGTTTAGTAATCTGTGCAATGCTTATAATTATGATAAGCTCACAGTTTAGAAAAGAACCAATAGAGGACACACTGCCAAATCAAAATACAGAAGTTGGTAATGTAACAATAGAAAAACTAAATGATACAGAAAATGTAGAGAAAGAAAAATTAACGAATAATGAAGATAAAATAGATAATGAAGAATCAAAAGGAAAAGAAGATAAGATTATAATACCACCAATTAAAATTCCAGATACACAGTCTACAAATGAAAATGGCATAGATAAAGGAACGGAGCAGACTATTCAAAAGAATGTTGAAAAGCCTAAAAAACCTACAAAAGAACAGCTTACAAATCCAACACAGAAACCTAATGGCGAAAAGATTGAAGAGCCACCTGTAAATGTGGATCATGACAAGGTAGAGAAACCTGAAGAAACACCAAAAAAGAAGGATGAGCCTAAAGGTGGAGATACGAAAAATGGAAAGATATTTGTACCTGGATTTGGATGGATTGATGATATCGGTGAGGGTGAAGGTACTAAAGTAGATGGAGATGGAGATATAAATAAGCAAATAGGTGATATGGATTAAATATAAATAGCCAAGATAAACACTGTAGAGATGCAGTGTTTTTTCTTTGCAGAAAGGAGATTCCATGAAAAGAAAGTTACTGTTATTAATATCATTTTTAATTATATTTAATTTTACAATGCCTTTTTCTGTATTTGCAGTTGGAGATGGGAATATTGATTCAGGTGGAGGAGGTATGAATTCCGGCACAAGTGAAAATAAATGGTCATCTGGATATGATGGTGTGCGTATAACTGTAGTTCGTGCTAGTGACCATTCAGTGGTAACTATTCCTATTGATTTTACAAATAAGTCACCTACCAATGTCCGTTTGCATTTTGGTAAAGTTAGTAAATTAAGTTATAACGGAGGGAGCTCTCTTTCTCCTAGCAGCCAAAGTTATTCCTTTATTAATCCCGGGCAGGAGATACCAAGAATAGTAAGTACAGATGGGAAAAATAATATAGACGCAATAAAGAAATATTTTTGTTCTGAATATACAATAAAAAGAATCGCTGACATCACAGGAATGAATTATGACATATTAATTGGTGGAGATTATAAACTACTCCTAGAACCTATGGCATACTATACATTTCAAGGTGTTATGATTGCTACAACAGCAACAGAAGCAGCTATGTATGATGAGCAGGTAAGTGGACTATTAAGAAGTAAGATGGTGTCCTTATCCCATAAGAATTTGCCCCTTTCAATGTTTTTAGAGGTAGGGGATTTGGGATATCATGCATGGAAAGGCAGTACATCAACTCCTGCATCTAATGCAGATATAAAGTCTTCTTTAGGCCTTGGAATTGTTCGTTTTACTGAGAAACCAGAAGAACCAATCATCAGTACATTTGATTATGAATATAGGGTAAATACAAAGGTTATTACATCAGTAATAGTAAGTGGTGAACAATCTGATCCTGATAATCCAACCAGTGTTAGTTTTGAAATTGGAGGAAGAACCTATAATGTGGGAAATGTCTATTATCCTAGAGGTGATTCACAACTTGCTTGGGTAAAATGGACAACACCAGATACTGAGCAGGATATGACTATTAATGTAAGTGTTCATGGTTCTGGCAGTACAACTAAATCAACTATTAATATAAAGATTGTTGATTTAGATAAAAACCCACCGCTAAATCCTGTTGCAGATGATAGAAATGACTCGTTTTCCTATGCTCCTGTTCCAAATAAAGAGCAGAAAACAACAGCAAACTGGAGTATATGGAGTCCATGGTGGCAGGAATATTGGGTATGGCATAGCACAGGTGATGATTCAGGGTATTGGTGTGATCATGGATGGTGGGAATTTGACCTTGACCAATATAGTGCAAAACTTTCTGCTGATATGAGAATTACAAATGATAGTAAGAACCCTACTGCAAGTGGAAGTACTTTTAAAAGTGGATATGGCATCAATCAATTAGTAACTGCAAATATTAGTAGCAGTCAAAGCTCTGCTGTTACTTATCCTCAGAATGCTGTTTCCTATTTTCCAGAATTTCAATATGAAACCTATTGGAGATTATTAGAACGTATTTCTAGCGGTTCCAATTCAAGATTTGAATTTAAGAGAAATAAGTATTCCACTTATAAGAATCGTACACATTTTACTCCCATATGGATGCCAGATGGAGCATATACAGTAAATACTTGGGTCATAGATGCATGGACTCCTGATGGGATGCTTTCTATGAATCTTACAGATTCACTTACAATAAGGGGAAATCTATGGCAGGACTGGCATATTGCTCCCTTAAAACCTTAAAAACAGAGAAAGAAAGGTGGATTTTATGAAGAAATACAAGAAAAATTTATTAATTATTTGCATAGTATTGATGGTCTCTATAATGCTTAGTGCAACTGTTTTTGCTGCAGGCTCAGGTGATGTAGCAGGAGCAATTGAAGGTACTTGGAAAGATGCATCTGGGCAGATTAAAACTGTAGTAAATAAAGTCGTGTTTCCTGCTATTGACCTTATTTTAGCAGTATTTTTCTTTGCTAAACTGGGGATGGCGTACTTTGATTTTCGGAAACATGGACAATTTGAATGGGCGGCACCTGCAATCTTATTTGCATGTCTAGTATTCACCCTAACAGCACCAAAATATATTTGGACAATACTTGGAATATAAATTTAAAATTTATATTCCAAAATGAATTATATATTTACTTTCTGTTTGAGCTTTTTTTGCTAATAAGATTAACTTAGTATATGATTTGCTATCTTGTAACATAAGAATAGAAAGAAATTTGCCAATAGATTCCGGTGGAATTAGTGTAATGCCACAATAAGCAAGACATTTATTTTCAATCAGTCTTCGATTCAACAAGGCTGATTTTCTACGAAAGGAGGCGATAAAAATGTTTATATGGGATTTTATCTTAGGTGATGTTATGGATCAAATAATTGATTGGATCTACGGTCAGCTTGTAGGTTTTCTTGCTGATTTCTTTGCTAATATGGGGAATATGGGAGTAGAACTTTTTGAGATGTGCTGGGTACAGTCAATCGTTCTGTTCTTTTCATATCTTGCCTGGTCATTATATGGAATAGGCCTTGTAGTATCTTGTTTTGAAACAGGTATTGAATATCAAAATGGAAGAGGAAGTATTAGGGATGCAGGTTTAAATGCTATAAAAGGTTTTATGGCAGTTAGCTTATTTACAATTGTACCTATAGAGCTATACAAACTCTCAGTCAATTTACAAGCAAGTTTAACTGCAGGTATTACAGGCTATGGTACTGGAATTAATGAACTTGCTTCAAATATTATTACAACATTAAATAATGCGGGGGATGTTACTAGTGTAGGTAGTTCAGGAATCTTTGGTGGCCTTTCTATGATAACAAGTCCATTTATGGTTCTGTTTATTGTTATCTTAATGGGATATGCAGTGATTAAGGTATTCTTTGCTAACCTAAAAAGAGGTGGAATTCTGCTTATACAGATAGCAGTTGGGAGCCTTTATATGTTTTCTGTCCCTCGTGGATATATTGATGGATTTATTCAATGGTGTAAGCAGATAATTGGTCTTTGTCTTACTACATTTTTACAAGCTACCATACTAACAGCAGGACTAATGGTAGTAAAAGATCATGCATTATTAGGATTAGGTTTAATGCTATCAGCAGGCGAAGTACCAAGGATTGCCGGGGCATTTGGACTTGATACATCTACAAAGGCTAATATAATGAGTGCAGTTTATACAGTGCAGGCGGCAGTTAATACTACAAAAACTATTGTACAAGCAGTACCAAAATAAGAATAGAAAGGTCGGATTTTATGAAACTGATTTTTGTTGCATCTCCCTATAGAGGAGATATTGAAAAGAATATAAAGTATGCGAAAGAGGCTTGCCGATATGTGTTAAACGAAGGTAATGCCTTTTTTTGTCCCCATCTTCTCTATCCTCAGATTTTAAATGATAATAATCCAGAGGAGAGAAAAATAGGCATTAAAGTGGGAAAAGAACTATTAGCAAAATGCGATGAGCTTTGGGCATTTGGTGGGCATATATCCAGCGGGATGTTTGAAGAAATTGAGTTTGCAAGAAAAAATGGAATCCCTATAAAAAGAATTATGCATCTGAATATGGAAACAAAAGAACAGACTCCCTTAAGATTAGGAATGTAGTAATGATTACCTTGGGGAGTCTTTTTGATGGGATAGGAGGATTTCCCCTTGCTGCTGTTAATAATGGAATCATTCCTATATGGGCAAGTGAGATAGAATCCTTTCCCATTGAAGTGACAAAAATAAGATTTCCAGATATGATCCATGTTGGTGATATAACAAAATTAAAAGGGGAAGAATTACCTTTTGTTGATATCATAACTGGTGGCTCACCCTGTCAAGATTTAGTGCGCCCATAAGGGCATATATGAAACACTTTCGTAAGCAGAAAGTCGAGTTTAAAATTACAGAATACTCGTCATCACTCACTTTACCTTAGAGGGAAACCAAAGGGGGAAAATAGCATAGTGAGAAAGCCATAAGTTATGAAAATATCTAAATACGACTGAATGGCGAGATGAAATACTTGTTGGGTAAAAGTTATACTACTTGAACTGTAGCTCAAGACGGAATATGGCAACCCGTACCGAAAGATATTTGAAACGGTATGCAGTTTAGGATATGTGGCAGATAAGTCGCTATATATCAGTAATTTCTAGACTGGTCAAATGCAGTAAGCATTAAAGAGTGAACGCAGTACCCGAAAATAAGTTATGCTAAGTTCATATATGTCTAAATGGGGATTACCTAAGCCAAAATGCCGAAAGGCTATGTGTAATGTTTAATTACGATAAATCTCAAAGGGGCAACTCTAAGAGAGATGACACTGAATATTTGGTATGGTAACGGAGCTTTCATAGTAGTCAGAGAACAGGAAAGCTGTTTACAAGGCGAAGGAAAGCAGTTTGTCATTCAAGTAAATAAAATGAATAGGAGCGTGAGGCTTTATGAGAAGTTCATCAGTAATACTTGAAAATTTAATCTCACACTGTAATAAAGAAGATTACAAGTACAAAAGGTTGTATAGAATTTTATTCAATGAAAATCTATACCTAACAGCTTATCAAAACATTTATGCTAAAGAGGGCAATATGACTCCAGGCATAGATGGAGAAAGCATTGACGGTTTTAAGCTCGAGAAAATAAGGGAAATAATTGAAAAATTACGAGATTGCTCTTATCAGCCTAACCCTGCTAAAAGGGTGTATATTCCTAAAAAGAACGGAAAGAAAAGACCTTTGGGTATTCCAAGCTTTATGGATAAACTCTTGCAAGAGGTTATCCGTATGATTTTAGAGTGTATCTATGAGGAAACTTTTTTAGATTGTTCACACGGATTTAGACCTAATAGAAGTTGTCACACAGCATTAAGACAAGCCAAAACTGTTTTTACAGGAGTAAAATGGTTTGTTGAGGGCGATATTGAGAGTTTCTTTGATAATATTGACCATAAGATTTTAGTGGATATTCTCAGAAGAAAAATTGATGATGAGAGATTTATAAATCTTATTCAGAAATTTCTAAAGGCAGGGTACTCAGAAGATTGGGTGTATCACTCTACTTATAGTGGAACACCACAAGGCGGTATTATCAGTCCGATACTATCAAATATCTATCTAAATGAATTGGATAAGTATGTAACAGAATTTAAAGAAAAGTTTGATTGTGGTGATAGGAGAAAAAGAAACACAGCATATCGAACAGCTTCAAAAAGGTTATGTACAGCAAGAAATAAGCTCAAGACCAATTGGGATAGCTTAACTGATGAGCAAAGGAAAGAACAACAACTTCAAATTAAGAACTTAGAACAGGAGCTTTTAACCCATTCCCCAACCATACCCCAAGATGAAAGTTACAAAAGACTAGTGTATGTCCGTTACTGTGACGATTTTCTAATTGGAATTATAGGTAGTAAAGAAGATGCAAAGTTCATCAAATTTATGTTGACGAAATTTTTAAATCAAAAGCTAAAACTAAGGTTATCGCAAGAAAAGACGCTCATTACCCACAGTGAAACTAAAGTGAAATTTCTAGGCTATGAAATTAAGGTGAAAAGAGATAATTCTACAAAAAGAATAAATGGTTCTTTGCATAGAGGACACAACTTGATACCTGAATTATATATGCCGAAAAGTGCGTGGGAGAAAAGATTATTTGATGAAAACATTACGTTTATTGACAGAAAAACAGGACAATGGAAGGCAAAAGCAAGGGCGGAACTGATTTTTAATGATGATTTAGAAATAATGATGACCTATAACGCTAGAATTAGAGGATTATACCAATATTATCAAATGGCACTAAATGTTTGTCAGTTGGATAAGTATAAATATTTTTCTGAATACAGTATGTACAAAACATTTGGGAAGAAATACAAACTTTCAATCGGTAAGGTAAAAAACAAATTCTGTGTGAAAGGTAAGTTTTGTATACGATATCAAACTAAAAGGGGAGAAAAACTTGCATTTTTCTATGATGAGGGCTTTAAAAGAAATTTGAAATCCACTTTAAATAATATCGATTTAAAAGCAAAAGTAGAAATGTACAGTGGACGAACCAGCCTGATTGATAGACTGAAAAGCCAAAAATGCGAGTGGTGTGGCAAAGAGAACACACCTATAAATATTCACCATATACGCAAACTAAAAGACCTAAAAGGAAAGACAGGTTGGGAAAGACAAATGATAAGCAGAAACCGAAAAACAATGGCATTATGTGAAGAATGTCATAAAAAGTTGCATAGTGGAAGATTAGATTGACAAATGGAGAGCCGTATACAGCGATGAGTTGTACGTACGGTTCGGAGGGGAGCATTTGAAAACCTACCATAGAAATATGGCAAGGCGTTGGGTGCTTACCCTACTCCGTGGCAGGCATGAGGGCAGGACTTGCTGGTGAACGCTCAGGACTATTTATGGAGCAAATTAGAATCACAAAAGAAATGAGGTATAAAGATGAAAGAAGAGGGAAGGCAAATGACCTTATACGACCTCGATACTTCGTTTGGGAAAATGTCCCCGGAGCATTCTCAAGTACAGGGGGAGAAGATTTCCAAGCGGTACTTGAAGAAACCGCAAGAATTGCAGACGACACCATATCTATACCTAGACCTCCGAGAGGGATATGGAAATCTGCTGGGTGCATATTGGGATATGAATTCTCCGTTGCTTGGAGAGTTCTCGATGCTCAATACTGGGGTGTCGCCCAAAGACGTAAAAGAATCTTTCTTGTGGCAGATTTTGGAGGACACACCGCACCCAAAATATTATTTGAGCAAGAAAGATTGTTTGGGAATACTTAGGAGGTCAAAGTTAAGGGGCAAGGAACTGCCAAAACAATTAAAAACAGCTTTGGAGATTCAAGCAGGGATTAAGGGAATAGAACAAGGCTTTAATGAGGATATATCGACTAAATACAAGGCATACCACATTAATCAGCGCAATGAAGGAATTGACTTAAATGGAATATCAGGAGCATTGCTGGCAACACAAAATATGCAGATGCAGACATTTATTGCAGATATTGCAGAACCCATGCTATGCCTTAATGATCAGGGTGGTAATCGAATGGATATAACAGAAAATATTACTTCTACTTTACGAGCTAGTATGGGTGGAAATTTGCCTATAGTAATAGAAAATCAACCTTCTTTATTTGATAATCATGGTAGAGATTGTAGATATAATGGACCACTTAGGGTTGCACCAACAATAGCAGCAACCTATGGAACTGGTGGAAATAATGTGCCTTTGGTATCAAAGCCAATTATTCGGGAAAGCTATTGTATTGCAGGAAATATCATAGATAGACAAGAACATAATGGTGGAAATGGGTGTGGATTTCAAGAAGATATCAGTTATACCCTTACTACAAGCGACATCCATGCTGTTTGTTTTCCACCTAAAACATATCAAGATATAGTAGGTACATTATGCGTAGGGGATGAAAAAGGCATTGGTAATCAATACGTGAGCCAGGATAAGTGTATTGTAGATTATGAAAAGACCATATTCGGACAATCAGAGTTCGCCAATTATACAGAAGGTTGTGCAACCCTTAGAGCTGGAGGTGGGGATAATGGAGGTGGCAGTGAGAATCTTATTGCTACTAAGAATCTAGTGCGTAGACTCACTCCTTTGGAATGTGAAAGACTTCAAGGTTTTCCAGATGGATGGACTAATATTGAAAAATCATCGGATAGTGGAAGGTATAAGGCTCTTGGTAATAGTGTAGCAATCCCTTGTGTAGATTTTATTATGCGAGGGATTGCTTATTTTTTAAGAAAGTTTAAAGAAGAAGGAGATGAGTAAAGAATGTATATGTATCCCGATAATCTAAAAGCCAAGGCAACATTGTGGCTATGGGAATTAAAAGATATTGGAGTCATAGGAGTAGGACTTCTTATTTCTGTATTTGCTTTAGTACAACTAGGATTTATGCCGCCAATTGTGATAACAGCAGTCTATGCATTTTTAACCATTCAATTTGAAGGCACAAGCATACTAAATTTCATTCGATATGCTTGTGCCTTTTTTCTTTTAAAACAGCAAATTTTTGAATGGAGGTTATAAGATTGAGCAGAAAACAGAAACAAAAAGAGAGACAAAAACAGTCTACAAGAGAGTTGATTGGCATTGATGGAATTACAGATTACAGCATAAAAACTCAATGTGGCGAATTAGTGTATTTTATTATTCATCCAACCAATATTTCAGTGTTATCTGATGAAAATGTAAGTGCTAGGATATATGCACTTATGACAGTACTAAAAGGAATAGCTGAAATCGAAATGCTGTGTCTTAATTCAAAGGAAAACTTTGATGACAATAAGCAATATTTAAAAAGAAGAATGGAGATGGAACAAAATCCTGTCATAAGAAAACTATTACAACAAGATAGTATAAATCTTGATAGAATGCAAGTACAGATGGCAACTGCTCGTGAGTTTCTTATTATTATTCGTCTTAAAGATGAAAAGGAATCAAATGTGTTTCCTTATCTTTCAAGGATAGAAAAAAGTTTAAAGGATCAAGGATTTGCAGCTAGAAGAGCAGATAATCAGGATATTAAAAGATTCCTTGGAGTATATTATGAGCAGAATGTAACGACAGAAAAATATGAAGATTATGATGGGGAGAGGTGGGTAATTTTCAATGATTAAATAAAGCAGAGATAGAAAATATAAGTTTATTTGACAAATCCTATATGGTACAATGGGTATAATTAAAGGATTATGAAAACTATACTATATCTATATAAAAATATCTAAAAAGGGAGTGAAATGATGGAAGGCATTGAAAAATTGGATTTATATCAAAATACCATTAATGAGTTAAGACCATTTGAAGGTGAAATGCTAAAGCAGATAAAAGACTTTTATCGTGTTGGATTAACATGGACATCAAATGCACTAGAGGGGAATTCTTTGACTGAAAGTGAAACAAAAGTTTTAATAGAAGATGGATTAATGGTTGGGGGAAGACCTCTAAGAGATATGTTTGAAGCCGTAGATCATGCAAAAGCATATGACTATATGTTTACTTTGCTTGGGAATAAAGAAATCATAGAGAAAGACATCCTTTATCTGCATAAACTGTTTTATCAAAATATTGAGGAAAAGTTTGCAGGAAGATATCGTGACATTCCTGTATTTATCACAGGATCTAACTATCCGGTTACCAAAGTAGAAAATATCCAAAGTGAAATAGAGGATTTATGTAAATGGATAACAACAGAAAGAAAAAACTATCATCCAATAGAATTTGCAGCACTACTTCATAAAAAATTTGTGTTCATTCATCCATTTAAAGATGGCAACGGTAGGGTTGCTAGGCTATTAATGAATACAGCATTGATACAGGATGGATATCTGCCAGCACTAATTCCTCCAATTTTACGAACTGAGTATATTTCACTCCTAGAAAAAGCACATGAAGATGATAGCTTATTTACTAACTTTATTGTGGAAAGAGAACTGGAATCACAAAAGGATTTTTTAAGACTTCTTCATATTCCATTGCCTAAATTAGAGCAAGATAATAATGGAATGAAGATGGAATAACAAGATATTTAATGAATAAAAGTAGATAAATGCGTATTAAATTTATAAATACTGTAACTATAAATTTATACAGTAA
>DAIUFH010000022.1:18486-30568 GCA_036844705.1 Tissierella sp. | reverse complement strand
GCTGATATCAGCATTCCAAATTGTGTTCCATAATCGCCAAGATGATTTATAGCTATAGTATCATATCCTAAAAACTTATATATCTTATAAAGTGAATTGCCTATAACTGTAGTCCTGATATGGCCTATATGGAAAGGCTTTGCAATATTAGGTGATGAAAATTCTACAATAACAGTTTTATTTTCTCCTATATTAGATGAACCATATGATTCTTTTTTCTCCATAACATCAGATATTACTGACTCAACTAATTTATTTTTATTGATAAAGAAATTTACATAAGGACCAACATTCTGTACTTTTTCAAAGTCTTCATTATCATCAAATTTTGCAGCAAGCTCTTCTGCAATCATATTTGGTGCTTTTCTATAGGATTTTGCCAATCTAAAGGTTGGAAAAGCATAATCACCCATATCATAAGACGGCGGGATTTCAACTAATAAATTTACTTCTTCTTCGTTTAATTCTTCAACCTCACCTTTTATAAGGTCTACTACTTTTTGTTTGAAATCTATCATTTCATTCCTCCTGCTATTTATTTAATTTCTACTACGGTTACTCCTTCTCCGCCTTCTCCATATTTTCCAGTTCTAAATCCTTTAACATGTCTATGTCCTCTTAAATAGGATTTAACTCCTTCTCTAAGAGCACCTGTACCTTTACCATGTATTAGATATACTTCCTTTAAACCTGCAATATATGAATCATCCAGATACTTATCTATATCAATTATTGCTTCTTCAATATTCTTACCCCGCAAATCAATTTCTGTTTTAATATTCTTTGATTTAGTACCAATAATTGTTTTTGTCTTTGCATTTATTTTTTCACTATTATCATTACTAACTCTTCTTAAGGTAGCTAAGGGTACATTTACCTTCATTATTCCCACCTGTACATCTAGATTTCCCTTCTCATCAGGGGTCGTAATGACTGTTCCGATCTGATTTAACGATAGAACCTCTACGGACTCTCCAACCTTCAAATTCTTTGGAGGCTTTTTTGATTTAACATTCAGTATGTTTTTAGAAATGGATGATTCCGCCTTATTTAATTCGTTTTTTAGCATTTCCTGGGCTTCTTGCAGTCTTTTTTGTCTATCCTTTTCTATATCCACCGATATGTCTTTCAACTCACCTACGATTAAATCTGCACTCTCTTTAGCATTTCTCAAAACATCCCTTGCCTCTTCTCGGGCTTTTTGTAAAATCTTTTCCCTCATATCTTTGGTTTTGTCTCTTTCTGAAGATAGACTAGACTTCAGCTTTTCAATTTCCTGCCTTAGTCGCTTTGATTCTTCCTTATCCTCTTCTATCTGTTTTCTATCTCTTTCAATTGCCTGAAGCACATCTTCAAATTCAATATTTTCCTTTGATATTAACTCTCTGGCATATTCTATAATATAATTTTGAAGTCCAAGTCTTTTAGAAATCTCAAATGCGTTAGATTTACCGGGAACACCTATTAACAATCTATAAGTAGGGCTTAAGGTTTCAACATCAAATTCTACAGATGCATTTTTTACCTTATCAGTTGTCAATGCATATACTTTTAACTGGCTATAATGTGTCGTAGCAATGGTCCTTACATCCATTTTAAGTAGATTATCCAAAATTGACATAGCTAGTGCTGCCCCTTCTGTTGGGTCTGTACCTGCCCCAAGCTCATCGAATAAAACTAAACTGTTGTATTCCACTTTGTTCAATATATCAACTATATTAGTCATATGTGAAGAGAAAGTCGATAGACTTTGCTCTATACTTTGCTCATCTCCAATATCAGCAAATACTTGATTGAAAACTGCGATTTGAGAATTGAAATCTGCCGGGATATGAAGCCCCGCTTGCGCCATCAGTGTAAATAGCCCCACAGTTTTTAGGGTTACCGTTTTACCTCCTGTATTTGGTCCTGTAATAATAAGGGAATTAAATTCCTTGCCTATATATACGTCTATAGGAACTACATTTTTAGCATTTAATAATGGATGTCTTCCCTTTTTTATATTCAAATATCCCTTGTCATTCAATATTGGTCTTGTAGCCTTCATTTCCAAGGCAAGCTTACCCTTTGCAAATATAAAATCCAAATTTTTTAATATATTTTCATTATTGCCAATATCAGCTGCTTCTGCTCCTACTAAATCAGACAATTTTGCCAGTATTCTTTCAATCTCTTCTCTTTCCTTTAGTTCTAACTCACGAAGCTGATTGTTTAGCTCAACTACTGCCATTGGCTCGATAAATACAGTTGCACCACTAGACGACATATCATGTACAAGACCGGGCACACTACCCTTATTCTCCTGTTTTACTGGTATTACATAACGTCCATCTCTCATAGTAACAATACTGTCCTGTAAATATTTTTTCTGAGTCTGTGAGCTTATTATAGAATTTAGCTTATCTTTTATAGCATCATTTTTTCCAACAATCTGTCGTCTAATATTTCTTAAAGTAGAGCTTGCATTATCAGATATTTCATTTTCATTTATAATAGCATTATTTATTTCATCCTCTATATGTTTAAAAACCCTTAACGAATCAATTAACTCCTCAATTACAGGATATTTTGGAATTTTATCATCTTTTGTTTCCTTAAGATAACCCTTTAGACCTCTAGATACTCTTAGGGAATCTGATATCTTTAACAACCCTCCTGGTGTTAAGGAACCACCCATTTCTGTCCTTCTTATTTCAGCAGAAATACTATTTATCCCATATAAAGGTGGGTTCCCTCTTTGGATGATAAGAGATAAAGCTTCATCAGTCTCCTGCTGCAATTTTTCTATCTCTTTTATGTCTGTCAACGGCTCCATTTCTTTTACTAGTTCCTTACCCAATTGGGATTCTGCCCTATTTAATAACATCTCTTTTATTTTATAAAATTCCAATACCTTTAAACATTTCTCGTTCATAATTCACCTCGATTGTTAGAGAATTCCTCTAAAATAGTGACCATTAGTGATATTGCATTCCTGCTTGTATTCATTTATATAGTCTTCAACTTTGTAGATATCTATAAAATTATTTAAATAATCATAATACATGCTTTGTAGTTGTAAGATATGATTAGTTTCATTGGTGAAGTCTAATCTAACTAAGTCCAGTCCCGCATTAGTAATTGTATCTAATCTGTCTAAAACCATCAAAGGAACCGAATTATATATTGTTGAGGATCCTTCATTTCTATCCATTCTGAAAACTACACCCATCCTGTCCTTTAAACCATATCCCTTTGAAAAATTGCATGTTTTACAATTGTCATCATTTTTGCAACCCTTGACCAATGCCATAGGGCAATTTCTGGTAACCATTACAGGCAAATATCCATATACTATACCTTCAAGATTTCCACCTACATTTTCTGATATGCTTTTTATCTGAGAAACATTGAGCTCTGGTGATAATGTGATACTGCTCAAATTCATTTCTTTAAGGAAATCTACAGTATATGAGTTAAAGACATTTAGACCAATGTCCCCATGGATTTTTATATCAAATCTATCCTTAATATATTTTAATGTACCTAGATTTGAAACTGAAATTCCATCTAATCCCTGTATTTTATTTAATATATTTCCAACCTTTTCAAGACCATCTTCATATAATATCTTATCTGTCCAGAAATAAGCTTCAATATTATGAGCTTTAGTTTTATATAAAGCTTTTTCAAGATCATTCTCAAATCCAAAATATATTCTATCAACTTTATCCAAATTCAATTGTTTGAATTGATTTATATTACTTAATTTAATTGCAAGTTTCTTTCTATCAGCCTTTTCCTTATTATTGAATTTAAAATATTCCGTTTTCAATTTCTTAAATTTATTTTCATCTAAACTTTCCCTATTGTTAAATACTTTAATCCTACCATCTAATTCAGATATTGCATCTCTTCGAAGGTGATTAAGTAGACTAATAGGTACAAATGCCCCTTCTTCGAGATTTACTATTATATTATTAAGATAATATGTTGTATCTCCAAGCTTTGATAGCTGCTCAATTATCTTATCCTTAGTAATTGCTACTTTCTGACTTTTTTCCACTTCTTTATCAGAAAAAACTTCTATAATGTCCGTTTTATAAGTAAGAATTAATTTTGCTTTAGAGCCAATATTAATATTTAACTCCATATCTATAGGATTTTTAACATCTTTATTGATATATGATTCTTTGGCTTTTTTTAATAGGATCTGACTGGAGGTCTTATAAACAAGAGTGTCCTTTTCAATTCGCCCTGGCTTTTCAAGATGGATAGTTGAACCAGCCTTAGCATCAAAAGTAGTCTTAATTCCTTTATATTCACCATTTGCCAATAGAAATTCAATTCCATCTCCCTGCTCTATATCTTCCTCTAACTCTATATAAACCTTATATTTGTCTGCTCTAATTACCTTTCCAAGATAGATACCTCTGTTATCAGGCCTTTCACTAGATATAAATGTTCTTCCAAAGTCCCCAAAGGTCAACCCCTTAGTAAAACCTCTGTTAAAAATCTGTTCAGTTTCTTTTTTATCTTCTTTTGTTAATGAATGACTGCCATTATCTAAAGCCTTCCTATAATTGCTAACTACCGTAGCTACATACTCTGGTCTTTTCATTCTACCTTCAATTTTCAAAGATGACACTCCACTACGAACTAATTCATCAATCCTATCTATAGTATTTAAGTCTTTTGGACTTAAAACGTGAAGTTTATCCCAATCATTTAAAAGATTGCCATTCCTGTCAACGATAGAATATTTCATTCTACAGGGCTGGGCACAGGTTCCTCTGTTGCCGCTTCTTCCTCCAATCATAGAGCTCATTAGGCACTGCCCGGAATAAGACATACACAAGGCACCATGTACAAATGTTTCTAGCTCAATGGAGGTATTTTGACAGATATCTTTTATTTCATCAAATGGTGTTTCACGTGCAAGAACAACTCTTGAAAAACCCATATTCTCTAATAATTTAACTCCATGCAGATTATTTACAGTCATCTGTGTACTCCCATGTATGTCAAGACTTGGGAAAAGTTTTTTTACAATAGCAGCAAAGCCTAAATCTTGAACAATAATAGCATCAACATCTATTTTATATAGGTATTTCACATAATCGATAATATCATTCATTTCAGTATCATCTACAAGGATATTTACTGTAACATAAACCTTTACATTCCTAATATGGGCATAGGAAACAGCCTCCCTTAATTCTTCATTATCGAAATTGGAGGCATAATGTCTTGCATTAAATAATTTTCCACCAAGATAAACTGCATTTGCACCATTCTGGATAGCCGCCACTAAAGCATCCTTACTTCCTACTGGTGCCAGTAATTCAACATTATTTTTCACTAAAATGCGCTGCCTCCTTATTTTTTCTGATTAAATTGCTTAAGTAATTCCGATAATTCTTTTCTTGATTCAACTAAATCAATTTGATTTTGAAAATTCTTATCTTGTAAGTCTTTATTTTGCTTTTTAACCTCTTCTAATTCCAATTCCTTTAATTCTAATTCTTCTCTTGATTTATTTATTTGATTATAAATCTCTTCCATATTTAGTTTTGTCTTTATTACCTCATCCTTATACTCAAGGCAAAGCTTTTCTAAATCATTTATTTTTGTTTTAGAGTCTTCAAGCTCTTTAGATACGCCACTGAACTTTTCTAAAGGTTCCTTTGCCTTTAATTCTAATTCCCTTAAGGTTTTCTTTGCTGTAAAATACTCATCGGCAATATTTAATGCAGCTAATGTGGCTGCCATAGTCTGACTAAGCTTTTCATTTTTATTAGCTAGGTTCTTTATTTTCTGATCTACATAATAAGCTAAATTTTTTACATAGCTTTCATCCTCTGCACCAACAACTGTGAAGTTACGACCATCAATTACTACATTAACCTTACATTTATCTGTCATAACTATCCCCCTAAAGTTTATTTTTTGGAAAAAAGGGTAGAAAAATCTACCCTTAAAAACTCCTTAACTTAGCATCCATATTTGTTTCTAAATCTTTAATTATACTGTCTTGAATATTGTTGACCTCTTCATCGGTTAAAGTTCTTTCATAGGATCTATATATTATTGAAAAAGCAACACTCTTTAATCCTTCCAGTATTTGATCTCCTCTGTATATATCAAATAGTTTAATATCTTCGATTAAATCTCCACCGTGTTTTATGATAATCTTTTCAATGTCTCCAACCAAAACATCTTCCTTTACAACTAAAGCAATATCTCTTGCCATAGAAGGATATTTTGGTAGAGGTTTGTATTTTATTTCTAAATTATTTAGCTCAACGATTTTATCAAAATCAATCTGACCAGCATAAATTCTACTTTTCATACCATAGTTTTTAAGAACATCTGGATGGATTTCTCCAATGACACCTAAATCATTTCCTCTGTAAATAAGTCTAGCTGTTCTTCCTGGATGAAATGTTGGATTGTTCTCTTCTCTTATATAGTCTATACCATCAATTCCTAATCTGCCAAGGGTTTGCTCTACAACATCTTTGATTTCATAGAAATCTATAGAACCATAGCAGCCTAGTGATAAAACCTGTTTCTCATCTGGAAGCTCTGTTATTGGCAAACTTTTTGGTATAAAAGTATTTCCAATTTCATAGGCATACATAGACTCTACCCCTCTATTATAGTTTCTGCTCAATAAATCTAGCATATTTGGCAATAGAGTAGTTCTCATTGTACTATAATCTTCTCCTAATGGATTCATCAATTTTATATATTGTCTATCTTTATGATTGATAGGTAAATTAATTTTATCATAAGCTTTAGGACTTATAAAGGAGTATGTCATTACTTCATTTAATCCTAATCCAGTAAGAATTCCCTTTACCATATCAGCAATTCTAATATTATAAGGTTTTTCTCCTCTTGTAAGTCCTCCTACTAATGGCTTAGACTCAATATTATGAAAACCATAAATTCTTCCTACTTCTTCTATCAAATCAGCTTCTATTCCAATATCAAGTCTAAATGTCGGCACTAGTGAATGTATCAATTTCCCATCAAAGGTTGCCTTAATTCCTAAACCATTTAAGCTCTTTAACATATTCTCTACAGAAATATCTTCTCCAAGAAGCATACAAGCTCTCTCTGGTCTTAAGCTTACTTCTTTTTCCTCAACAACATCATTATAAATATCTATATCTCCTTTTACCACAGTACCAGCACCAATTAATTCAACTAATTGACATACTCTATCTACTGCAGTCTTACATAAATTTGGGTCCAAGCCTTTCTCAAATCTTGTAGAAGCCTCAGTTCTCAAACCTAATCTCTTAGATGTAAGTCTAATATTTCTACTGTTAAAATTTGCACCTTCAAATAATACAGTTTTTGTTTCCTTTGTAATTTCTGAATCCAATCCTCCCATTACACCAGCAAGACCAATTGGATCCTTTGCATCTGCTATGACTATATCAGCAGATTTTAGAGTTCTCTCAACTCCATCAAGTGTAGTGATTTTTTCTCCTTCATCTGCTTGACGAACAATAATCTTTTTACCTTGTAAATCATTTAAATCAAAAGCATGTAGCGGCTGACCGTATTCAAGCATTACATAGTTTGTTATATCTACAATATTGCTAATTGGTCTTACTCCAGCTTCCATCAACTTTATTTGAAGCCACCAAGGAGAAGGCTTTATCTCTACATCCTTTACAACCCTTCCATAGTATCTTAAACATTTGTCCGTATTGATTTCAATTCCATTTGAATGATCATAAACATCCCCTACTTCATTCTTAACTTCAATCTCAGGTTCTATTAGTTCAGTATAAAAAGTAGCTGCAGTTTCTCTAGCCATACCTATAATACTCAAGCAATCCGGTCTATTTGGCGTAATCTCAAATTCTATTATAGGTTCTTTAAGTCCTAGAGCTTCTACAATATCCTGACCTAATGGATATTCCTTATCAAGTATAAATATGCCATCTCTCATTTCCTTTGGAATCACACTATCAGTAAATCCAAGTTCTTTTAAGGAACATAGCATGCCGTATGAATCAACGCCTCTAAAGTTAGTAGTATTGATTTCTATGCCATTCGGCAGCATGGCACCTACTTTTGCTACAGGTACATAATCGCCTACGCTCAAGTTTTTAGCACCTGTTACTATAACTAGGTTTTCTGAACCTACATCAATATTACAAACAATTAACTTATCCGCATTCATATGCTTTTCTAAGCTCAATATTTTCCCTACTACAACATTTTCAATATCCTTATCATAATGTATGATAGATTCAACATGGGATCCAGATAGTGTAAGACCATCTGCTAACTCCCTAGCACTTTTATCTAATTTAATATAATCATTTAACCATCTAATAGGTAATAGCATCTTAACACTCCTTCTCCTCTAAAATTGCTCTAAAAATCTATTGTCATTGTCAAATAATAATCTAATATCATTGATTCCGTATTTTACCATAGTAATTCTATCAATTCCCATTCCAAATGCAAACCCTGTATATTTCTCCGAATCTATACCACAGTTTTCTAAAACCTTTGGATGAACCATCCCACAACCTAATAATTCCATGCTCCATCCAGTATAATTACATTCAGGGCATCCCTTTCCCCTACATTTCATGCAAGTAACATCAACCTCTGCACTAGGCTCAGTAAATGGAAAATAATGTGGCCTAAATCTTGTTTTCATGTCTTTTCCAAAAAGTTCTTTAATGAATATATCAAGTGTATGTATTAAATTAGCCATGGAAATTTTTTCATCTATTACAAGTCCTTCAAGCTGATGAAACATTGGTGAGTGAGTATCATCAACATCATCAAATCTGAAAGTTCTTCCTGCAGATATCATCCTTAGTGGAGCACCATATTCTTTCATAGCCCTTATTTGAACAGGTGATGTCTGAGTTCTTAACAATATATCTTCATTTATGTAGAATGTATCAGATAAGTCTCTTGAAGGATGATTGTCCGGAGAATTTAAATCATCAAAATTATTTTTTACAGTTTCGATTTCAGGTCCTTGTAGAACCTTGAAACCCATGCTAATAAACAAATCTTCAAGCTCTTCTATTGTAGCCATAAGTGGATGCCTATGTCCTATTTTTTTGTTTCTATGTGATTCTGTTATATCTATTGTTTCTTTTTCAAGCTTTGCTATTTTTGCTTCATTACTGAGTTTTTCTTTTACATCAGCAATAGCCATTTCTATTTCCGTTCTAACTTCATTGGCTATTTGTCCGATTATAGGTCTTTCTTCAGGGGATAATTTACCCATGTCCCTAAGTACTAAAGTCAACTCACCTTTCTTACCTAGGTATTTTACTCTTTGTTCTTCCAATTTTGTTAGATTAGATACATTTTCAATACTATTTAAAGCAAGTCCCTTAATCTCACGAAGTTTATCCTTCATCGTATAACTCCTTTCTAAAAAAACAAGACCCTATAGGTCTTAATATCCAATTATTTTACTCAATTATAGCACCTAATAAACTAAAACTCAAGATTTTTTGCCTGCTGCTTCATTACCTCATACATTACAATTGAAGCAGCTACACCTGCATTTAGTGACTCCGCATGGCCAGGTATAGGTATCTTTATACGCATATCTGATAAATCGATTAGTCTCTCATTGACCCCATTTGCCTCATTTCCTATAATAATAACGAATTTCCCTTCATAATTAATGTCGTAATTTGAAGTGCTTTCCTCAAGAGAAGTAGCATAAATTTTATATCCTTTGTTTTTAAGACTATTTATAGTACCTATATCATCGTGTATAAAATACAAAGGCATACGGAATAATGAGCCCATAGTAGCTCGGACAACCTTTGGGTTATATGGGTCAACACACCTTTCACCTATTATAATTCCACTAATATTGAATGCATCAGCTGAACGAATTATTGTACCCATATTGCCTGGATCTTGTAACGAATTTAAGAATATTAAAAATTGTTCAGAGTTGTCAGATAAATTATCTATATTGTTTGATAAAAAATTACCTGTGGCTAATACCCCTTGTGAATTTTCAGTATCACTGATTTCACTAAAGATTTTATCATCAACGTAAATTAAATTCCTCATATCTCTAATCTTATCAAGAAAACACCAGCCATCATTATTTGATAGTAGCCTATCCGAGTAAAAAATATTTTTTATATTCACATTATTTTCTATAGCTTCATCAATGATCTTTATGCCTTCCATTACAAAAAGCTTATTTTCCCATCTATCTCTCTTCCGTGATAAAGCTTTAATTTCTTTAATCAGGGGATTTTTTGAAGAAGTTATTTCTATCATTATTTTTCCCTACTTTTCTTTCAATCTTATTAATAGCGGGTAGTTGTACTGGAGTAACTTATAAAAAAAGTTCCATCCTGGAACTTTTTTCTAATTACCCTTAGCTATTTCTACTAATTTTGCAAAACCTGCAGCATCATGAATTGCCATTTCTGATAACATCTTTCTATTTACTTCAATATCTGCCTTTTTCAATCCATTAATAAATTTGCTATAGCTCATGCCATTTAATCTTGCTGCTGCATTGATTCTGGCAATCCATAATTTTCTAAAGTCTCTCTTTCTTAATTTACGACCTATAAAAGCATAATTTAATGATTTCATAACCGCCTGGTTAGCAGGTCTAAATAATTTGCTTTTCGCACCATAATATCCTTTAGCTTGTTTTAATACTTTCTTATGTCTTTTCTTGGCATTAACGCCTCTTTTTACTCTTGCCATTTAATGTAATCCTCCTATATATAAATTTCTAATTAACTATGGTAGCATTGAATTAATTCTTTTTTGATCTCCCTTACTTACCAAGGTTCCTTTTCTCAGGTTTCTAACTCTCTTTGGTGATTTTTTCCCAGTCTTGTGACTCTTATAAGCTTTAAATCTCTTTAATAAACCTGAAGCTGTCCTTTTGAATCTCTTCGCGGATCCTCTATGTGTTTTCATCTTATTCGCCATCTTTTATCCTCCTACTTACTCTGATTTTGGGGTTAGAAACATAATCATGTTTCTTCCTTCTAATTTTGCAGTCTTCTCAACTGTAGCAGCATCTCCTACAGCTTTAACAAAGTCATTTAAAACCTCATTTCCAATTTCTGTATGACCCATTTCTCTACCTCTAAATCTTACAGATACCTTTACCTTATCTCCACTTTTTAGAAATTCAATAGCCCTATTGGCCTTTGTATTTAAATCGTGGGTTTCAATATTTGGTGTTAAACGAATTTCCTTAACATTGATAACTTTCTGATTCTTTTTAGCTTCTTTTTCCTTCTTTGTTACCTCATATTTGTATTTTCCATAATCAAGAACCTTACAAACCGGTGGTTTAGCATTTGGAGCTACATTAACCAAATCCAATTTTCTGTCATTAGCTATTTCTAAGGCTTTTCTCAGTGGAACTACACCTAGCTGACTTCCATCAACATCAATTAGTCTGACTTCCTTTTCTCTTATCTCTTCATTAATCTGAAGCTCTTTAATAATCCAGCACCTCCTATTTTTTTCAAAAATATAAAAAGCGAGTATGAAATACCCGCTCAAAATACATAGTCAGAGAAATAGTTTATAAGTAATATAAAAAACTATTGTATGTTATATTGTAACCTTATGAGCTTTAGCTATAAGGTGAGAAGCGGACACTTCTACTTAATTCCTTTACTATTCAATTCTTATTTATTATATGATAATCAATATAATTTGTCAATTTAATATTTTTAATTTTATTTTTTTATCTAACAGCTATTAACCTTGCTATATTACTCTAGCAGCTTTTAGCCTTACTATATCGCTCCAGTTTTTTGATGTGACCATTTCTATTGTACTAAAATCCTCTGTCAATTTATCAATTTTAACGTTAATTTCCTCTCTGAATTCAGTTAAATCAGCAGTTTGTTCACAAATAGCCTTTAAATCTCTTTTTATTTCCTCTTGACCTTCTTCTAGTTTTATTTGTCTTTCTTCTAATTTTGCTTGTCTTTCTTCTAACTTTGTTTGTCTTTCTTCAAGTCTTACTTGCCCTTCTTCTAGCTTTGTTTGTCTTTCTTCAAGTCTTACTTGCCCTTCTTCTAGCTTTGTTTGTCTT
>DAIUFH010000022.1:0-18386 GCA_036844705.1 Tissierella sp. | reverse complement strand
CTTTGTTTGTCTTTCTTCAAGTCTTACTTGCCCTTCTTCTAGCTTTGTTTGTCTTTCTTCAAGCCTTACCTGTCCTTGGTCTAGCTTATCAACCTTCCCATTCAAGTTTCTAAGCTCTTCCAATACTATTTTCTGAAACTCTTCGTTAGTCATTAATATTAGACCTCCTTTATTCTTCACTTAGCTTTATTATAGTACACATTAATATTTAAATCTACATGCTTTCTAACAATCAATATAATTTGTCAATTGATCTTTATAATTTTATTTTTAAATTTTTATCAAATCTTTTCCGTATTAATGTTACTAGAATATAAGTTATCAGAATATCAATATTAATACTACGATACTAATTATTAAGCAAAATTAATTTTATTATGATAGATATTATAATCTTTTAAATTTAATCAATGGTCTTATCATAATTTTTTTCGATGGTTCTAATTATGTTTACAATCATTCCATTAATAGGTGTTGGTATTCCTAGTTCTTTGCCCTCTTTAACAACAGCTTCATTTAAGGAAGAAATCTCTGTTTTCTTCTTATTTATTATATCCAGTACCATCGAAGGAACATGTTCTGGCACCGAGCGTGTAACTCTCATAACATGCTCTAGAGCCTTTTCTCTGCTAATATTTATTCCTTTTGCTCTAGCTACATCTGAAACCTCGTAGATGACTTGTTTGGCGATTTCAAATGATTCACGAGTTTGTATCATTAACTGTGAAACATTTATTTTAAAAATTGAACACAATGTATTTTCCGAAGCATTTACCATAAGTTTGTACCAAATCTTTTCATCGATATCATTAGGTATACTCGCATTTAGACCCACAGCGTTAAGGCTATCGATAAACTGGATTAATTTAGGCATAACAGAATCTGATATAGGACATAAATGTGTATCAACTTCTTTTATCGTTGTCATTTCTATATGACCTGGGGCAACTCTATCACTTGTCAAGGTTGTATATCCATAAACAATTTGATCTTCAGGGACAAATTTTTTTATAATATCTACATTACCGATTCCATTTTGTAAAGTAACAACTATTGTATCTTTGTTGATACTACTTACCATTGCATCTTGAATAGCTTTCTCCGTTCCAGTACATTTAACAAATATAACTGCAACATCCGAAGTTCCAATTTCTTCAGCTTTATTTGTAGCCCTTACCTTTTTCACATATTTTTTATCGCCTTGTGTCATGATTAGTCCATTGGTATTGACTGCTTCTACATAGCTAGTATTGGTACTATACAAACATACTTCACATTTATCTGATAAGAGTCCTCCAAATAAACTCCCCATTGCCCCTGCACCTATTATTGCAATTTTCATTTATTAAACCTCCTAATATACACTTATTATAAAATCATATTTTATTATAATCTTAAAAGAAGACTTCATTTTGACTATTAGTCATATATGAAGTCTGCTTTAAAATTATTACTTAGCGTTATAAAATAATTATTTCTTGCACTGTTTTATGAATTCGTTCTGCACCATTTTCAGTAACATAGAAATTATCATTAACATATACTGTTTGTTTATCATCAGTTAAAAATGGATGAAGTGATATATTCATGTCTTTACAAATCTTCATAGTCTCATCACCATTTTCATTATGAGCCATAAATGCAGGTCTCTCAACTAAATCATACCCTTGTGAATGCCCATATAGTCTTCCTTCTTTACAATAGCCCTTGCTGTCTACAAAATCATTGTATTCCTCGACTATTTCAACAGCACAATTCCCTGGAACAAGTAAATCAGCTGTTAATTTTTGTGCCTGTACAGCTACTTCCCAAGCATCTGCTAGTTCCTTATATGGTTCTCCAAAACAAAAGTTTCTTGCTGATTCGCAATAATACCCTCCAGGACCAGACACCTCTAACAATAAAACTCCATAATCCCCTTCCTTAACTCTACGATTCTGATAAACATGAGTTGGCATTCCACAAGGTTCCCCAGGCTCTGCTGTACCTATAAACAGAAGCTGTTCTTCACTACCTAGGTTCATAGACAATTGAGCTACCTCTGCTCTAATTTGATATTCAGTCATTCCAACCTTGACAATCGAAGGAAGTGCTGACCAAATATGATCATGAAGCCTTGCAGTATCTCTTACTAGGATCATTTCTTCTTCACTTTTTATTGATTTAACCAAGTCAAATTCATCAGTAATGTCTACTAATTCAATATTTTCAAGTTTTGATTGTATATTGGTAATTAACCCTGTCGTTAAGAGTCCCCTTCCAGCATACCCAATTTTTTTGAAGTTATGCTTTTTAATATAATTAATTGCATAGTCGGCTTGCATCTTGCTTGTATAATTTAAAGAAGGAGCCATAGGAGCATATAGCACATCTTCTACTCCTCTTAATGCCCATTGAGGAATTCTGGAATCACTGGTTCTAATGATTGTCATGTCATCATTTTTTGGCATTAAAACTGTCATATAATAATTGTACTCTGCCGGAATATCTGTAAGATATCTAACATATCCACCAAGATGCATATTGCTACCCTGAGTAAGCAAAACATCTATATCTTTTTCCTTCATTATTGACCTAATAGCTGTCCATCTTCTATTTAATTCTTTATCAGATATTGGTTTTCTTATTCTTTCCTTAAGATTCATCTCTTCAGCCCCCTTCTGTTAAGTACGGAATATTATTTGTTTTGTATTAGTTAATTTCTCTGGCCCTTCACTTGTTAATAAGAAAGTATCTGCTAAAAACATAGCTTTCTCTTCTGATAAAGTAGAAGTATTAACAGCCATACACATATTATCTTTTAAAGCCATTGTTTCCTCTGATTGTATACTTGGTCTTTCAATATGGTCATATCCAAGTCCATATGCAAAGTTACTTGTTTCAACTTCATATCCATTTTCCTTTAGATATTCATTATACTTGTTATATATTTCTTTTGGATTAGCTTCTACTTTAAGCAATCCAACAAGAATTTTTTGAGCTTTTAATACTTCCTCCAACTCTTTTAACATCTCATCAGATGGTTCACAACCTATTGAAAATGCTCTCCCCAATGTAGTAAACATTGCTCCAGGACCACTGCATTCAAGCTTAATATAAAGTTTGTCTCCAAGTTTCAAAGTTCTATTTTGGAAAAAGCTAGGGTACAATACAAGTTTTTCATCTTCTGAAACGCTACCCATAGTTACTATCATCTCATCTCCACCTAAATCAGCTACAAGCTGCATAAGTTTTGATCTGATTTCATATTCTTTTACACCAGGTTGTGCAATTGCAGGAACATAAGCCATTACCTTATCAAGAACCTGAGCAGATTTTCTAAGAAACTTAATCTCATCTTTACTCTTCACAGCCCTTATTTCATCAAACATTGAAGAAACATCAATAATCTCAACATTAGGCATATTTTTTACTATATAGTCATAGTAATTCCAATTAAGCATTTCAAAACCTGGCACACCAATTCGTTTTACATTGTTTTCCTTAGCCCATTTAACAAACATTATTCCTTCCCAATCATTAGTATAATTAAATGTTGAAAAATATGGTGCTGCAGCTAATGGTTTACCTATCCTTAGTAAATGTGAAGGTGGATATAAATCTAGTGGTGGTCCACTACATGCAATATATCTTACCTCACCTTCTGATGGTAAAATAGATGATTGAGGATAATTAATTTCAGCCGTAGTATCAGTAATATATCTGTTGCATCCACCCAAGTATTGAGATATATTTTGGGCTAAAATGCAATCGATATTAGCTTCTTTCATAGCTTTTTGAATCTCGGCAGTTCTCCTGTCAAGCTCTGATCTTGGTATAGGAGATTTTAATCTTTCATGATAAACTTCAGTCATTTTCTTTCCTCCTTTAATGTAATTATTTTACTTATTTAAACAAAATTAATACAATTTTTGTTATCTATACAAGCATTTTCCTAAAGCACTTGGTTCAATTAATTTGCCTTCTTCTGCAACTACTTTTCCCGATTTAATTGTCATTACCGGCCAACCTTTTAGGTTGATGTCCTCATATATAGAAAAATCGGATCTACTATTCAACTCATTCGCTTTTACCTTTTTAGAAAGATTTAAATCTACTATTACAATGTCCGCATCGCTACCCGGAAGAATAGTACCTTTTTGAGGATATATACCAAATATTTCTGCAGGTTTTTTGGTCATCTTACTTATAAGCTGTTCAATTCTAAGTCCCTTCTCATTAATTCCATTATTTAACAATACAGGTAAATGAGTCTGTAATACAGCATACCCCGGAATGGTTGTCCAAATATCTTCATCAATTTTCTTTTCAGACTTTGTCATGGTAACATTATCTGTACCAATACTATCGATTACATTATCTTCAAGAGCTTTCCAAAGTGCTTCTACATCTTCATCATCTCTAAATGGCGGTTCCATTTTTAAAAGATTGCCTTGACTGCTATGTCTTGTTAATGATAAATACGGACTTGTTGTTTCAACATTTAAATATTTATTAAAAGGCTTAATACTTCTTAATCTCTCAATTGCAGCTTTTGATGAGATATGAACAAAATATACAGGGACTTTACTTTCCTTTGCAAGATATGATAACCTTACAACTGCTTCTTCCTCAGCCATACTTGGATGTGTATCAGTCCAATCTTCAATAGTTGCACTATTTCCTTTTTCTTCAAAAATCAACTTATTGAATCTGCGTACCATATATCTGTTTTCCGCATGAGCACATACTATACATCTCTTATTTGATTTCTTGATTTCATCAAATACATCAAGTATAAATGCATCGTCAACGTCAGGAATTAAGCCCGGAATACCATTCATATAAATTTTAAAAGATGTAACACCCAGTTCATTGATATAATCCAATATTTCTTTCCTTTGATCATCATTAGAAATAACTAAATGAGGAATAATATCTACATATGAGTTTGCTCCTATTGCCTCAATAGTACTGGGAAAGGTTGATAAATGAGATTCTTTACTGGCAAAATATGATCCCACTGTAGTTACTCCCCCTATAAGGGCAGCCTTAGTCTCTGTCCTTAGCTCTTCCTCTAATGGTGCAAATAATCCTAAATGCACATGAGGGTCGATTATTCCAGGCATTACATATTTATTAGTAGCATCAATCAATCGTTTTGATTCTATTCCTAAATTAGCTCCAATAGCAAGTATCTTCCCATCTTTAATATAAATATTTGTATTAATTACTCCAATTTCAGGCAACACTACAAATCCGTTTTCAATAGCTATATCAGCCAAATTATCTGTAGATACCTGTGAAATTGACTGAATCGGATGTACATCATTTATAACAGCTGAAACTTTATTAAAGTTCTCCAATTTACTGCTTATTTCCTTAAGTATCTGAATTTTTTCCAATTCATGAGTATCATTATAGAAAATTGGCCCGGGTTTTTTCTTTTCGTCATTTTGAATTATCTTAGTATTTCTAATGTCATTAATGTATTTTGAAAATATATCCATATTAAACTCTTCCTTCTATGTTATTAATAGCTAAAAGAGCAGCCTCTCTGGCGGATTTAACTTCTGATTCAGATCCAGAGATATACATCCTTCCATATCTTCCTACAGGGTCAAAGGTAATTATCTTAATATTTGAATTCTTTTCCGACTCATTGACAGCTATTGAAATATAAGCCGCTGGTTCGACTTCTAGTATAAACATAGTCTCTCCGGGAACAAGAATCGAACCTAATCTGCCTTCTCTATTGATAATTTGTGCTTGATATGGGTCAATTTTGGATATAATTTGTTCCGAAATAACTCTAGGCTTCATCCTGTCATTTATTTCGAGTCCACAGGCATCTAATATAGCTTGACCTGCTTCTTTTACATCTTCAGGTGAAAATGAATGAAGTTCTATCTCTCCGTATTCACGTTCAACAATCTGAAACCCTGGCTTTGCATTAGTTTGCTTTAATGCAACATCCAGCAAACTATAGACACTGCTACCTGGTGCTAACTCTATATATAATTGACTCATTCCGGCAAGAGTTACATCTCCTTTAATCACAGTACCCGTTATAGCTGAATATTGAGGCTGCATATTATCAACAATGACAAAGGTTCTTAAAGTCAACTGCTCCTTCATCTAGCTTACCTCCTTTATCACTTGACGATCACTCATTTTTTTGAAATAGAGTTTCAGTTTCAGCACTTGGTCTAGCAATTACATGTACTGAAACTAATTCTCCAACTCTTTGAGCAGCAGCAGCACCTGCGTCAACAGCTGATTTTACAGCACCTACATCTCCTTCGATTATTACCGTCACTAGTCCAGCTCCTATTAACTTTTTATCTACAATTTCCACATTAGCTGCTTTTACCATCGCATCTGCAGCCTCTATAGCTGCTACTAACCCTTTTGTTTCAATAAATCCTTTAGATTTCATAATTTTCCCCTTTCTTTATTTACTTAAAATCACAAGTATCAACTATACCAACGATTACATGATCTACGGGAACCTTCTGGTTTTCTAATGCCAAGAGAGCATTTTCACCCGAAGTAACTAAAACCATTTCCCCTACACTACATCCAATAGTGTCTATAGCTACAATAAGGTCACCTAAGGTGTTCCCACTTTTATTAAGTTTCTGTAAAGTAACTAAACTATACCCTGCCAGATTTTTATTCTTCACTGTTGAAACACATTTTCCTTGAACCTTACAAATATACATATAATCCCCTACTTCCCATTCAAAATATCTTTAGTCACATCTAAGGCTACATCTATTTCTTCTGGTTTTGTATAAAAATGCGGTGCAAATCTAATAACATTAGCTCTACCAGAGCCTATTATATTTCGTCTTCTTAATTCAGCCTCCATATCATGTCCTGTCATACCATTTGTTAACAATACTGCAGTTGTCCCACCTTTTTTATTAACATCAAATGGACTAACACAAGTTAATCCTCGATCAAGACATCCCTGCAGTGCATGAACACTAAGCATATCAATTTTATCCTTTATTCGTTCTACACCAACCTCATTAATTATCTTAAAACCTTCTCTTGCAGCATAGGCATTTAAAACCGGTTGTGTTCCAGTATCAAATCTGCTAGCAGTACTGGACCAATCTAAATATCTTGTTTGGAATAGGAATGGATTAACTTGTCCAAACCAACCAGTTACAGATGGTTTTAGATGATTTACTAAATCCTTATTAACATACATAAATGCTATTCCAGGTATTCCAAATAGGTACTTTAGACAACCTGATGTCAATATATCTATGTTCATCTTTTTAACATCTACAGGCTCTGTACCTAAACACTGATAAGCATCCACTAAAATTAATGAACCTTTTTTATGGGCTATTTCAGCAATTTTTTCTATGTCCTGCTTAAAACCATTTAGATAATAAACCTGAGTAATTGAAGTAATTAATGTATTTTCATCAATATGTTTTTCGTATTCTTCAATGTCAATCATATGCTCTTCATTAACAGGAACGAATTCTACCTTAGCACCATGCCTTTGATTAGCTAACCAAATATAGTCAACTGTTGGAAATTCTGCATCAGTTACGACAACCTTATTTCGTTTTCCTGTATAATCCAATGAATTAGCGATAGAATTAACAGCATCTGATACGGAAGATGTAAGAGCAATTTCATCTGGATCAGCATTGATTATTTTTGCAAATTCTTCTTTTGCTTTCACAGTTTCCTCTACCCATGAATCCCAGTCCATACCAATAGTATTCCAGTTGTCCAAATAGCTGTTTATTGCAGCTCTCACCCTCTTTGATTGAGCACTTTGTGAACAATTACCTAAATGTATTACATCTTTTAGTATTGGGAATTCCTCACGCCATTTATTAACTTCCTGTTCAGATATTAATCCCTTATATTTCGGTGCTATAATCTGTTTATCATTTTTAACAGCAATTCTATTATCGGTATTGTTCTTAAAGTTTTGATTTTGCACTACATTTTGTGTGGTAATTTTGCTGTCATTATCTGTTACAAATTTTATACCTTTTTTTTCTGCAACTTCCTTTGCTATTGATGTTACCACATCGTTTTCCCCAACAATAATAGTAGATTCACCTTTAGAGGCATAATATTCTACATCTTGTCCTGTAAAAAACTTTTTCACCATCCATTACTCCCTTCCTATATTATTCTTAATCTTGTCTATTCCTCTGATAAGAAGATTTTTAAAAGCTCTGGATTTGGCCTTGGGATAACGTGTGCAGAAACTAATTCACCAACCTTTTTAACTGCTTCAGCACCGGCATCTATTGCAGCTTTAACCGCTCCAACATCTCCTTTAACTATTATGGTTACATATCCCCCTCCTATCTCAAGCTCGTCCACCAATTCAACATTAGCGGCCTTAATCATTGCATCTGCTCCTTCAACGCTTGCAACAAACCCTTTAGTTTCGATAAAGCCATAAGAATTCATTGATATTCCTCCTTTGAATTTTTATATTTTTAATTAATGTAATTTATTTTGTCTATCTTTTAAATCACTTAAACAATCTATTTGTTTATATAATAACAACTTCAATATTTTTATTCTGTAAAGTACTTTACAAAGTACTTTGAATTTTCTGTTAAATATTGATTTTTTATGATTTTATGATATTATAATGTTAAAATTAATTTGTTTTTTATTATATATAACAATCATTTTCACAAGGGAGTAATTAAAATGTTAAAAAAGGATTTAGAATTATTAGATGAATTTAATTCCTGTCCATGGGTTGACTTTAAGGATTATGACTGGAGTTGCCTGCTTAAAAATCAACATACAATTCCCTTTAAAAAAAACGAAATAATTTATCAACAACACGATATTTCTGAGTTTGTATACTTGATCCATAAGGGAAGGGTCTGTCTTTACACTTTAAGTGATTTAGGAGAGGAAAAAAGTTTCTTTATCGCAGAAGCAGGCTGTATCTTTGGAGAACTATCAGTAATTGATAATCGCCCTAATACTTGCTATGCTATGGCTGTAGCAGATACCAATTTATACAAGATTCCAAAAGATATATTTCTAAGAGAGCTTACTAGTAGTATAGAATTCTCTAATATGGTTTTAAAACTCATTGTTAAAAAAACTAGGGTCATGTTATCACAAGTTAAACAATTATCATTTAATGATGCAAATTATAGAGTATATAACTCTATTTTACATCTTGTAAACAATTACTCAACTTCTTCTGGAAGTGGATATGAATTGACAATGAAATTCACCCATCAAGAAATGGCAAATCTAACAGGCTTATCTCGAGTTACAGTATCACAGATAATCTCCAATCTAACTAAAGACGATATCCTTCAAAAAGAAAAGGGTTATTATGTAGTTAAAAATATAGAACCTATAGTGCAATATATTGCGGATCATAAAAAATAATCATTCCTTATCCAATTTTATCATATAAATACGAGGGAGCTCAGATGAGCCCCCTCGTATTTATATGTCTTTATTATTCTATGATATATTAATTTATAAAAGTTTCTAAATTATCAATTAGTATACCTCTAACTATCTATTTTGCCAGCTCATATAAGGCTTTGGCAAAAATCTTTGTTATTTTCATTAAATGTTCGATGCTTATATACTCATTTTTTTGATGTGCCAAGTCAGGTTGACCTGGGAACATGGCTCCAAAGGCCACTGCATTTTTTAAAGCCCTTGCATATGTTCCTCCGCCTATAGCTAATGGATTGGATTCATAATCACCAGTAAACTCTTGGTACACTTTCATCAATTTCTTTACTAGAAAATCATCCGTAGAAACATATAATGGTTTGTTATCTGACTTTCCTTCAACAAGCTCAATAGTAGTGTTCTTCAAATTTTCTCTTATGCCATTATATACCTCTTCTGAGCTATAATTAATAGGATACCTGATATTGATAGTAAGTCTTATGGCTCCATCTTCGAGCTTAATCATGCCAACATTAAAATTTAGTTTTCCCGATATATCATCCTCAAATCCACATCCTATACCCTCACCATGATGCTTAAACGCAATTCTTTCATTATATAGGTTGATAAAATTGCATATAGAACATTCACCGTTAGATATATGTCCCAAAAAGTCCATTAAATATGTTATTGCATTTTCGCCTTTTTCAGGTGTACTCCCATGTGCAGATATTCCTCTAGTTAAAATCTTTACATACTTTCCATCCTTTGATATTTCAATAGGATAGTCTTTGGAGCTTTTATAAGTATTAAAGCTATTCTCAAATAATTCATAATCCTTTACCTCTAAAATAGCTTCAGCATAATCAGGCACCATATTTGGCGCATTTCCGCCCTTAATATCTCTTAAAAAAATATCACAATCCTTTGTTTTGTTCAGCTTAAAGACTAAATCAAAGTCAATAATTCCCTTTTCAACATTTATGACTGGAAATTCAGCATCCGGAGTAAATGCCATATCAGGTGCTTTTTCATGTTTAAAATAATAATTTACACATCCCCATCCTGATTCTTCATCAGTTCCAAGTATAAGTCTTATTTTTCGTTTTAAGTCTATTCCGGATTCCTTTAATGCTTTCATAGCATATAAAGTAGCTACTGCAGGACCTTTGTCATCTGTAGTTCCTCTTCCATAAATTTTATCATCATGAATCTCTCCACCATATGGTGGGTAAATCCAGCCATCTCCTTCAGGAACTACATCTAGATGTGCTAAAACTCCTACTGTTTCTTCGCCCTCTCCAAATTCTATATGTCCTGCATATCCATCTAAATTCTTTACTTCAAAGCCTATTTCCTTACCAATGTCTAACATGCATTCCAATGCCTTATATGGACCTTCGCCAAATGGCATTCTAGGTAGGGGTTCTCCCTTCACAGACTTTATTTTTATTAGCTCCTGCGTTGATTTAATAATTTCTTGCTCATAATTATCAATATAATTTAAAAAATCCATATTATTCTCCCTTTCTTCCTAGTTTATACTAATTATACCCAAAATAAAAATTATCTTCCAGCCCAAGATATCATTATATAAAAAAGCCTTTTGGTTAAACTAGATTTATAACATAAAAAGGTGGGGATAAATTGAAAAAGAAAAAAGTAGTGTTCTTCTTTTTAATGATAGGAATATTTTCCTCAGCTATTCTTATTTTAGACTGGTTTTTTCCTTCAATACCAATCGACTTCATGTTTGGAGATAAATTACTTGTTATGTCCATAACTGTAGTACTACTTATATACTATTTGAGTATAGATGAAAAACCTCAACTTATGCCTTCAATATTGACAACAGAAAAAGACAATTCAAAGGATAGGGATAAGCCAGATGTAACCTTTAGAGATGTTGCCGGTTTAGAAGAGATTAAAGAAGAATTGCAAGAAACTATTGATTTCATCAATAACTCCCAAAAATACAAGAGGATGGGAGCAAAAATACCAAAAGGTATACTGTTTCATGGACCACCTGGCACAGGTAAAACACTATTGGCCAAGGCAGTTGCAGGCGAAACTAATTCAACGTTTTTATATGCTAGTGGCTCTGAATTCGTTGAAAAATATGTAGGTGTTGGAGCAAAAAGAGTTAGAACATTGTTTGAAAAGGCAAAAAAAGAAGCTCCAAGTATTATCTTTATTGATGAAATAGATGCGATAGGTACTAAGAGAAATTCAGAATCTAATAATGAAAAGGATCAAACCCTTAATCAATTGTTAGTTGAACTAGATGGATTTAATACTAACGAAACAGTTATAGTTATCGGAGCGACCAATAGAATAGACTTATTGGATGAAGCCTTGCTACGGCCAGGAAGATTTGATAGACATATCTATGTAGGAAACCCAAATGTTAAAGCAAGAGAAAGAATATTAGAGGTACACACAAATAACAAACCTCTAGATAAGTCAATAAACATAAAAGAGATAGCAAAGAAAACTACTGGCCTTTCCGGTGCACAACTAGCAAATATTGCAAATGAAGCTGCAATAATCGCAGTTAGAAAAAATAAAAATATCATTAGTTCATTGGAATTTGATGCTGCAATAGAAAGAGTATTGGCTGGATTAGAAGTGAAAAATCCAACTATCCTTTTGAAAGAAAAAAATACTGTTGCTTTTCACGAGGCAGGGCATGCCTTAGTTTCAAGGGTATTGAATGTAGATTTAGTACAAAAGATATCTATAGTTCCAAGAGGTCAAGCTTTAGGTTATGTATTGAAATTTCCTGATGAGGAAAGGTATCTACTTACAGAAAAGGAGCTCTACTACCGCATAACAGGCTTACTTGCAGGTAGAGCAGCTGAGAAGTTCAAGTTCAAGGAGATTACAACAGGCGCAAAAGATGATTTAAATAAAGCAACTGATATTGCTAGAGAAATGGTATGCAGTTATGGTATGAGCTCTTTAGGTACATTAGCATTAGATGAAGTTTATATCAGATACAACTATGATTCAATAAGACAGGAAATAAAGAAAATTACCGATAAGGCATATAATGATGCATTATCCATTATAGAAGAAAATAACGATATACTTGAACACATAGCAAAAACATTATTAGAACATGAAACTATCGATAAAAAAGAATTAGATAGCATATACACTAAGTACAAAAAGTTTGCAGATTTAGCAACCTAAATCAAAAAGAGAGCAAAAGCTCTCTTTTTAATTTACCTTATTATCATTTTCGTATTTCAATTTTGCTTCAAAATCATCTATAGTCATCTGCCCTAAGTCACCATCATCCCTACTTCTAGCAGAAACGAGTCTATCTTGAACTTCCTTTTCACCTACTATAAGCATATATGGCACTCTCTTTAACTGAGCTTCCCTAATCTTATACCCTATTTTTTCAGCTCTATCATCTACTTCTATTCTGATACCTTTAGAATTCATTTCTTCTCTTAATTGATATGCATAATCATTGAATTTATCGGATATTGGTAGAATTGAAGCTTGAACTGGTGCCAACCATACTGGGAATTTTCCTGCATAGTGTTCAATTAATATTCCCATGAATCTTTCTATACTACCAAGGATAGTTCTATGAATCATTACAGGTCTTTTCTTTTCATTGTCCTTGTCTATATAATATAAATCAAATCTTTCAGGCATTTGGAAATCCAATTGAATAGTACCACATTGCCATGTTCTTCCTATAGCATCTTCAAGATGAAAATCTATCTTTGGTCCGTAAAAGGCTCCATCACCTTCATTGATAATAAAATCGATACCTTTTTCTTCAAGAACTTCTCTTAAACTATCAGTAGCTAAATTCCATTGTTCCTCTGTACCCATTGAGTTCTCTGGCCTTGTAGATAATTCTACATGATATTTAAAACCAAAAACATTATAAATATAATCTGCAAGATCAATTACACCCTTAATTTCACTCTTTATCTGAGAAGGTAAACAATAAATGTGTGCATCATCTTGAGTAAAGCTCCTTACTCTCATAAGACCATGTAATGCCCCTGACAACTCATGTCTATGCACTAATCCCAATTCACCAAGTCTTAGCGGAAAATCTCTATAGCTATACAGTTGAGATTTATATACTAAAATTGAACCTGGACAATTCATAGGTTTAATTGCATAGTCGCTATCGTCTATTTTAGTGAAATACATATTTTCCTTATAATGATCCCAATGACCTGATTGGTGCCATAAGGCTTCATTCAAAATTAATGGAGTCTTGATTTCTCCATAGCCTCTTTTAATATGCTCTTCCTTCCAAAAGTTCTCCAATATATTTCTTAAAATCATTCCTTTTGGATGAAAGAAAGGAAATCCTGGTCCCTCTTCATGAATGCTAAATAAATCCAATTCTTTGCCAAGTTTTCTATGATCTCTTTTCTTAGCTTCTTCTAACCTATTAAGATATTCTTCTAAGTCTTTCTTTTTTTCATATGTTGTACCATATATCCTTTGAAGCATCTTATTGTTTTCGTCTCCACGCCAATATGCTCCTGCTATACTTAGCAACTTAATTGCCTTTACCTTCTTTATATCGTATAGATGAGGACCGGCACATAGATCAGTAAAGTCACCTAATTTGTAAAATGATATTATCTCATCTGGAGGCAAATTTTCAATCAAATCAACCTTGTATACTTCATCCTTATCCTTAAAATATTTTAAAGCTTCATCTCTAGGCATTTCAAATCTTTCAAGCACATAGCCTTCTTTTACGATTTTTGCCATTTCCTTTTCAATCTTCTCTAAATCCTCAGGAGTAAATCTATGCTCAGTATCAAAATCATAATAGAAACCATTATCTATAGCTGGCCCTATAGCAAATTTTACGCCAGGAAATAGTCTTTGGACTGCTAAGGCCATAATATGTGCCGAAGTATGCCAAAATATCTTTTTCCCCTCAGGGTCTTCGAATTTAACTACTCTAAAAGTTGAATCTTCATTTACTGATTCTTGCATTCCCTTTATATCTTCATTTACAACAGCACCTAAAGCAACTCTAGCTAGACCTTCAGATATATCTCTTGTTACATCTAATACCTTCACACCCTTTTCATACTCTCTTATTGAACCATCTGGTAAAGTAATTTTAATCATCTTTCAAACCTCCTATAATTATAAAATAATTAAATTAGCAATCTTATTTAATACTTTCGTAACCCATAATGCTCTCGCAGTTTCGAAACACAAATTTGTTTGCTCCTTAGGTCGCACAAATTTGGTTCTCATTGCGTTTGACCTACCATCAATTTACGGAAAACCACCGTAAATTGGGTTAGGTCATAAAAAAAACCTTTCATCACTGCTCATTTGCAGGGACGAAAGGTCGTGGTTCCACCCTAATTACTTCTCATTTAATATAACGTTAAAAACGGATATCCTTGTCGGATTCAGCTTAGGGGTGGTATTCAGCTATTTTACTATAAGGAATTTGCACCCATGATTCCTCTCTCTAAATAGATATTTTTAGCCTACTCTTCCCATCATTGCTATTTGTATTAAATTAAATTATATTTTACAATTATCTATGCTATTTGTCAAGCCCTATTTTAGCAAAATTACAGTAGTTAATTTCTATCTACTTTAAAGTTTTTATAGCTTCCTCTATGGAGATAGTTTTTTGTTCTCCAGATTTCATATCCTTAAGGGAATATGTATTGTTTTCACATTCCTCCTTACCTACTACTATTACATATGGAATATTCAATTTATCCGCATAATTAAACTTTTTACCTATTTTACCGGGTTCTAGATAAACTTGCGTAAATATACCCTCATTTCTAAGAACACTTGCTGCCCTTACAGCATAATCCATATATCCTTCCATTGGTATAATCAATACCTTCGTTAGTGAATAATCATTACTTTTTATAATTCCCGCTTCAGTAAGCTGATAAAATAATCTTGTCAGTCCTATAGAAATCCCTACTCCAGGTAGTTTTTGCTTTGTATAGTATGTAGCCAAATCATCATATCTACCTCCTGAGCAAACACTTCCTATACTCAGATAATCATTTAGAAATGTTTCATATACAGTTCCAGTATAATAATCCAAACCCCTTGCTATAGTTAAATCAAGAGCAAAATTCTCTTCAGGCACTCCAAATAGTCTTATATATTCTACAACCTTTTGCAATTCATCTAAACCTTCATTGAAACGTTCATTGTCGATATTTAAACTTTTTAAAGCCTGTATTGTTTCATCATTAGTACCTTTAATAGAAATAAAATCCATAATACTTTCAATTGTATCAGTGCTTAAGCCTTGTTCATCCAATTCCTTTGTTACATTTTCTACACCTATCTTTTCAAGTTTATCTACTGTTCTAAGTATATTAGTTGAATCGATAACTCCAAGGCTATTGAAAAATCCTGATAATAATTTTCTATTGTTTATTTTTATGGTAAAGGAATCAAAACCAAGCTCTCTAAATGTTGAATAGATAACACTAGGTATTTCAGCATCATTTACTATATCCAAGCTTCCATTTCCTATAATGTCTATATCAGCCTGATAAAATTCTCTAAACCTTCCTTTTTGATTTCGTTCCCCTCTATATACCTTTCCTATATGATATCTTCTATATGGAAAACTCAATTCAGAATAATTTTGAGCAACATATCTAGCTAATGGAACAGTCAAATCAAATCTTAAGGACATATCGGTATCACCTTTAACAACCTTATAGATTTGTTTTTCAGTCTCACCTCCACCCTTTGCAAGTAACACCTCAGATTTTTCTATAAGTGGAGTATCTATTGGTAAAAATCCAAACTTTTCATAATTCCTTCTTATAGTATCCATAATTTTATTAAATAATATTTGATTGGAAGGTGTTAGCTCCATAAAACCTGGTAAAATCGAAGGTTTAACAATGTTTACACCCATATTTATACCTCCTAAACTTAACTTATGACCCAAGGAAACTTTCTTTAGCTTCTAGCAATACTTCAACAAGGTGGGCCAATCTCCCTTGTTAAATATTATAATAACATTTTTGCTGTGATTTTCAAACGATATTAACTTAAAATAGAGTTGATTTCTCAACTCTATTCATTATCCTCCTTAATAGTTGGAATATCACAAATTTCACAACTATAGCAGAAGGTAAGTCTTTTAGTAAAAATCTTCTTTAATATTTGCATCAGTTCTTTTTCGTTATCGTTTTTAATATGGATTACAACTTTATTCGGAGCAAGAACTATCAATGTGCTTACTAAAACATCTGCTTTACTTATATCATTTATTTCATATTCCTCAATTATTGATTTGATAGAAGTACTTTCTATTGGTCTTTGCTTGTTGTCAAGAAGATAAAATTCATTGTTTCTAATAATTACATTTACTGTATCTACCTTGGGCAACTGTGTCTCCAAATAGTACTGAAGCATTTCTATAAAATCTTCATATTCACTTTCCATCTGAATATCCAATATAACCTTTTCAATTATCTTATCTACTAAATCCTCAAATGATCTGGATCTAAATCTTATATACCCATCTAAAATCAAAGTATTATTTTCCAATAAATAATCCTTTATTTCCTTTTCTATCCTACTTTTATCATCCTCAAAATAATTTTCATCTAATAGTAAATCATATACAGTATTACCAACTTCATCTATATCACTTTGAACAAAATCTTGAAGTATAGCTGATACCTTATCCTCTATGATTTCCTTCATATATAGTTTATTTATAATGTTTTGAATCAATTTAGCTAAATTATTAAATAAAGATACTTCTTCTAATCTATACTTATCTATATCAAAAATGAAAAATTCACTGTTATCGAATGATTCACTCTTCATTTTAACCTTTGAACTAAAGGAATTGGAATTGATTATCTCACTAATTTTATCTTTAGGTAGATTTGTTCCGATTCTAATGGATTCCACAATATCACTCCCTTACCTTATAGTATGTTCTTCTAAATAATCAGTATACTAGATAAATATTAGCAAATGAAAAGAGTAATTATTGTACCTAGGTCAATAATATCATCATCAGAAAGATATATTATTTTTTTATTTTTCCTTCTAAAATAATTTTCTATTTTAAGATAATCTGGATGCTTATCTAACCGTCCAGAAAATAAAACAATATCCTTTGTATAATTGCCTGATGTTCCACCGATAAATCCGTATTTTTGATTAAATAGATTTATATGACCAGGCTCTATTAGCAACATATCATAGCCTAATTCCAATAATTTTTTAAACATATAAACATCTGCAGTAATTCCACTAATATTATCTGCTATTGCCAAAGAACACTTACTATATCCTTGATTTATATTTAAAAAATTTACATTCTCTTTTTTTAAAAAAAATTTAAGTTTTTCGTCAGTATATCTAAAATTATGAATGGCGATATTTTTAAGCCTACCTACATTATATGCAATATCATAAGGATATTTACTACTTAATGTTGTCTCTCCCTTTATAACCTTTAACCCAAAAGGCGAAAGTTTATCGTCATAATAGTCAAAAACACTTGGAGCCACAACAATAGTATTGTGATTTATAGGATGAAGTACCATATCAGGATGGTATGATATGCTTTCTTCCAGAGCATTGCATTTTATGCTCCTTATTACCTTTATATTAAGTATCTCCAAATTGTTTACTATTTTTTCGCTTGCTCTTCCATCAATAATTGCCAAATTCGCTTCCTTTAATGGAATAAATGAATTTGTCATTTTTATACCCCATTTATTTATTAATTTAATCATTTAAATTAATAAATTTTAAATTTTGATCCATGTAATAAAAAAACTCTAGAATCTTTTTTATTCTAGAGTTGTTCTGGAGGCGACACCCAGATTTGAACTGGGGATAAAGGTTTTGCAGACCTCTGCCTTACCACTTGGCTATGCCGCCACACGATGGAGCGGAAGACGAGATTCGAACTCGCGACCCTCGCCTTGGCAAGGCGATGC
>DAIUFH010000021.1:0-30687 GCA_036844705.1 Tissierella sp. | reverse complement strand
ATGATGATAATATGATAGAAATAACTCTTGATCATGATGATGAAATATAGTTATAAAAATGGAGGAAATAATGAACCGAAAATTTATTATTATACTTTGCATTATAATGGCTTTATCAAGTGCAGTATATGCAGAGGAGAGTGCTGATGTTGAATTGGGTACTCCAGAATATCTTACATTAGAGGTAGAAAATGATTGTTTCAAGTTAGGTTGGAAAAACCCTATGTCAAATTTTGCTTTTCAAGGAGTTGAATATCAGATAGACTTTAGAGAAGGAAGAGGAGATTGGATATCAGCTCATAGAGAACTTCCAACAGGAGAGTTGCCAACTATAGAGGCTGGCAGATCTTATGTTACAATAGATCCAATGGAAGAAGGATTGATTGATGATTCCATAGATTTAGACAATAACAGCTATAGCTTTAGAATCAGATATAAATATCTGAAAAATGGAACAAGTGAATATATTTATAGTAACTTTTCTAGTCCTGTATTGCTAGGATTTCAGCCTCTTTATCAGAATGCAAGTAAGTGGGCTTTTGAAGAGCTTGATAAGGCTTCAGAGGTTGGTATGATACCAGAAGCCATTAGACAGGATATGAAAAAGGTAATTACTAGGGAAGAATTTAGTGAAGTTGTAATAAAGCTATACGAGCTTCATACTGGTATTACTGTAAACTATGAAGGTCAGTCCTTTAAAGATACAAATGAACCTGATGTTTTGAAAGCTGCTAAACTTGGGATAGTTAAGGGCGTAGGAGATGGGAACTTTTCTCCGAAGACTCCTGTAACCAGACAGGAAATGGCTGTAATGTTGAAAAGAACATTGGAATTAATGTATCCTAATATGGATTTTAGTTATGGAAAAAATATATCACCAACACCTGAATCCAATATAGCTGAATGGGCAATACATGAAGTAAATTTTATGCGAGAGTACGATATACTTATGGGAGACAGCAATGGACTTATCAATCCAACTGAGCATACTACCAGGGAACAGGCGGTAGTACTTACCTATAGAACATATAAGAAATTTAAATAGAAATTACGAACCAAGATTTCAAAAGAAGTCTTGGTTTTTTATTTAATGGGAGTGTATCCAGTGAAGTCAGATACTTTGCTAGAGATATCTTTAAGTTGATAATTATGCAAAATGAAATGTATAAATACATTATATATGAAATATATTTTTAGTAACTACTATAATTACCTAGTTGCTTTATGACGGTAATGTGATAAATTGCATTAAGGATTTTCATGAGAGATGAATTTTAAGAGGGGAAAGAGTACTTTAAGGTGGTGATTTAATGCTTGGCTAAGCTTAAAAAATATATCAAAGCCATTTTTAATTAAATTATTTGAAAAAAGGAGGTAAAAAATATTGGATAATAAGAATGTACAAAAAAATGGGTTGACAAAGCTGTTAAGAAATAGTTACCGGGTATTTATTGGAACATTAGTACTTGCTGTTATTGCAGAATTAATTGGTAGTAAAACAATTCGTTTTGGACCATTAATTATTGCAATAGTTCCTATGATGTATAGTCTTGTGATGGGAACTGTATTAGGTAAGGACTTATTGGGGTTTTTCACTGAAGAAGAATCCGAAACGGCTTCTCAATTTGCGTCAATAGCTATTTCACTTTTTATGGCTAAACTGGGTATTTCTGCTGGTGGAAGTTTTACGGAATTGGTTGAAGTTGGTCCGGCTCTGATACTTCAAGAATTTGGGAATATAGGAACTATATTTATTTCCGTACCTGTTGCTGTTGCCCTTGGTTTAGGTAGGAAGCAAATAGTAGGGGCTACACACTCAATTAACCGAGAAACAAATTTAGCCCTAATTACTTCAGTTTATGGAGGAAATAGTAAGGAAATGGAAGGTACTCTTTCTGTGTATCTAGTCGGTACATTGATAGGAACTGCGATATTTGGGCTTATAGCAAGTATTACTGCGTCGACAAATTTGTTTCATCCTATGGCCCTTGGGATGGCTTCGGGAGTTGGTAGTGGTACTAGAATGGCTGCAGCTGTAGCTACATTATCTGAGATATATCCTGAATGGACTGAACAAATTTCTATGTTAGGTGGAGCTAGTGATGTATTAACAGGAATAGATGGTGTAATCTTTGGATTATTCATTGGGTTACCTCTTACTAATAAATACACAGACTTTTGGATAAGAAGGATAAAAAGGAAAGAAATAGAGGGGGTAGAAAAAAATGAAAATTAATGAATGGATTTTGGTAATATTGCTCAGTGGGCTAATTATTCTTGCTGTAAATTTAGTTGGATTTCAAACATCCATAATTGATTCTATTCCTGGTGTTTTAATATTATCTGCAATTGCATTGGGTGGCAAATTAATTAGTATGATACTTCCATTTAAGCTACCTATGATTACTTATGTTTCTTTATTAGCTATCTTAGTAGCATCTCCAATTTCACCAATTTCTCAATTAGTATTAACACACGTTGGTAAAATAGGTTTTACTGCACCTTCAGCTGTATCAGTAGCTTATATTGGTATTTCACTTGGAACAAGATGGAAACCTTTTATTCGTCAAGGACCTAAATATATATTAGTTGCAATACTGGTTTTTGCAGGTACATTTGTCGGATCTGCTCTAGTTGCACAAATAGTACTTAAATTAACAGGAGTAATTTAATGTGAAAATAGAGTAAGATACATGTTGATAAAAACGCATATGACTCTGTGTAGGATTAAATGTGTGTTACATTAGTAATTGTGTTAAGTAGAATATTTCTATATTTAGAAGTTGAAATCCTCAGCTGTATTTAAATTTACTAACACTTATAGAATTGGAGGTTTTAATATGAACTGTGATTTGTTAATTAAAAATTGTTTTCTCTTAACTTCTGACTTTAATGTAATAGAAGACCAAGGGATTGCTATAAAAGATGGTAAGATTTTGGAAATTGGAGATGCGATATATATTAGTGAAAAATACAAAGCTGCTACTACCATAGATGGTAAAGGAAAATTAGCTATGCCTGGTCTAATAGATGCCCATACTCATACATGTCAACAACTTTTACGTGGGCGAACTATGGATGAATATCCTATGATATGGACAAGGTTTTTGGTTCCATTTGAAAGCAATTTAACACCTGATGATGTTTATCACAGTGCTAAATTAAGTTGTTTAGAGATGATAAAGTCTGGAACTACTGCATTCGCAGATTCAGGCGGAGTGCATATGAATAGAGTAGCAGATGCTGTAGTTGAATCAGGCATGAGAGCTGCTATTGCTAAATCTACAATGGATATGGGGAATGCCATAGCTGACCCTATGAAAGAAACACCAGAAGAAGTAATAAAAGCTACAGAAGAATTATATAGTGGATATCAAGGCAAAGGTGATGGACGAATAGATATATGGTTTGCAATAAGGCAAGTGATGACTTGCTCACCAAAATTAGTACGAATGATTGGAGAAAAAGCTAAGGAGTATTCGACCGGAATCCATGCACATTTATGTGAACACAAAGATGAAGTAAGTTTTTGTCTTCAGAATTACAAAAAAAGGCCGGTTGAATTTTTGAATGAAATGGGCGTATTAGGGCCAAATTTACTAACAGCCCACAATGTTGTTTTGTCAGAAGGAGATTTAACTTTAATAAAAGAAAAAGATATTAAGATAATACACTGCCCTAGAGCTAACTTTTCATCCCATGGGTTTCCTAAAACACCTCGTATGTTAGAAATGGGTATATCTGTAGGATTAGGTTCTGATGGAGCGGCTCAATCGAGTTTAAGTTTATTTGATGAGATTAAAATTTTTCATAGTGGAATAAAAGCATTTTGGGGGTTGCCTTATTTTGATCCAGCTGTACTTACTGCAAAAGAGCTAATTAAAATGGGAACGTTAGGTGGAGCTAAGGCACTTCAGTTGGAGGAAAAGATTGGCACTATTGAAGCAGAAAAAAGGGCGGATATTATATTAATTGACATAGATAAACCCCACATTTTGCCGACACATAATATAATTAAAACATTTGTTGGTGCAGTAGGTGCACATGATGTTAATGATGTTATAATTGATGGAAAACTTATTATGAAAAATCGTGAAGTTTTAACTTTGGATGAAGAGGAAATTCTTTATAATAGCAAAAAAAGAATGGAGTCTATTACGAGTAGAGCTGGAATTTAAATAAATATATAAAGACTAAAAATACCTTGGATGTTTTATAAAATATCCAAGGTATTTGTTATTTCTTTGTAGATTTTAATCCAAATAGGCTTCCGACCAGTCCTAGAACTAAACTTAAAATAAGATTGATTGCACCCATTCCCAATAGCATATCATGAGCATCCGGTAATATTAAGAAAGGAAGGGATACTGTCAATTTTGAACTTATATATTTAAAAACAATAAAGATAAGTGACATAGATAAAAAGCCTGCTAATATAGTCATTATTATTCCCTCAAGTATAAAAGGCAGATTTATAAATCCCTCAGGGGCACCTAGAAGTCTTAAGGTATTTATTTGTTCTTTATTCATATAAATTCCCTGTCTTATTATATGAGATGTAATCACCAGTGTGGCAACACTGACTGCGATTACAAGAAGCGCTCCCAATATATTTGCTAAGCTTGATATTCCTTTAAGCTTGTCAAGTATTTCCTTGTTATCCCTTACAAGTTCTACTCCCTCAATTTTCTTAACTTCGTCAGCAACAGTGTCCATAAAATCCAGGTCTATCTTTACTTCAATATATGGGCTAAAGGGATTGTGTTCAAACAATTCCAGTATTCTTGATTCTTCTCCCATGATTTCACTTATCTCTTCTTTAGCTTCAGCTGCATTGATTTCTATTACTTCTCTTACACCATCAATACTTCTTATTTTTTCGGAAATAGTTGATACTTGTGAGTCCTTTGTATAATATACACTTATTTCAGCCTCATCTTCTATTGCCTCTATCATATAATTTGTACCCCAACCCCCTGCAATTATCAAGGAAAGAATGAAAAATATAAATCCAAGGCTTATTATTGAGAAAAGATTAGAAAAAAAGTCCAGCTTAATCATGGTTTTTATCTCTTTAAAAAAATACCCTGTATTTCTAACGATTGTTTTCATATGCTGCCTCCTCCACCCTAAACTCTCCATTAAGGACATGAATCTTTGTACAATTTACTTCATCCTCAATAAGATGGGTAGCATGGGTAGTGATTATAACTGTTGTTTCATTGTCACTGAATGATCTTAACAACTCCAATATATTTAAAGAATTGTCTCTATCAAGATTACCTGTAGGCTCATCAGCTACTATCAAAGAAGGCTTTCGGGCTACAGCTCTGGCAATGGCAACTCTTTGACGTTCTCCATAGGACAAATTGTCCACTAGAGATTTAACCTTATGTCCAAGTCCTACTCTTTCAATAGATGATAAAGCTGCTTCTTTCATATTCTTATTCGAAAAGTTAAGAAATCTCATGCCTATAAGTACATTATCCATGACAGTTCTGCCATCTAAAAGTTTAAAATCCTGAAATATAGGACCAATATTTCTTCTTAAGGCTCTTAATTCTTTATCACTTAAATTATTCATATCATAACCTGATACTGTCAAAGAACCTGATGTAGGCAGTTCAATGCCTATTAAGAGTTTTAAAAAGCTAGTTTTACCAGATCCACTTGGCCCAGATATATAGGTAATAGATCCATCCGGTATATTTAAATTAACACCTCTTATGCCCAGTGTTCCATCAGGATACTTTAAATCTACATCCTTTGCAATTATCATAATTTCCCTCCAATTAAAATAGTACTGGATTTAGCTTCAATTCCAGACTATCGTCTTTAATTTTAATGGATTTAATAGTGCTTCTACCAAGCATACTCTTGAAATTTAACTCAAGATATCCAAAGCTGAATAGTTCTTCCAAAGCTGATTTCTCTAGTTTCATTCCCATATATGAGCCTTGCTCCATATTAAATATCAGTGATTGCTTATTGTCCATAATCTCTAGGGTTCCCGACATATAAATCTCTATTTCAGGCATAATAAGTTCAATTTTACCATCTGATAATTCTATATCTACCTTTGTTGGAAAGTCCAAAGATTTTAGTATGTTTTTGAACTTAGCCTCACTTATGGTACCTGTTACACTAATTAAGCTAATGTTACTTAGAAGTATGGTGTCATCTGGTACATTACCCTCTTCAATTGTCCTAACAAGCATACTTATAGTATTAGAGAATAACGGTTTAATCTCCTTCCATGTAGTTTCCAGATTATTTAAATATGATTCATACTTTGATTTATCCTCTTGTAGTGAAGCTAGTTTTAATTCCAAATTGTTCTTAAGTGCATTACTTTTCATAAGAGTGTCTTCAAGCTGTTTTTGCCTTTCCTCAACTAAATCAAGAGTTTCCTCTATCTTTGCCTTATCTTCAATAAGTTCTGCTTTGGCAGCTTCAAGATCCTCTAAAAGGGTATTGGTACTTCTAGAAATATCTCGTATAATATTTATTCGTCTTAGCAACGTATGTAAGCTGTCTGAGCTTAAAATAAGATTTAGATAGGAGGTAGCACCATTTTTTTGATAATTCTTCAAAATCTCTTCCATTATATGTAGATTATCATCATATTTCTTTTCCTGCTCTGTTATTTGAGCCTCCATATTCTTGATATCTATCCTTAGATTTTCAATTTCAACTTTGGTTGATTCTTGAATATTTTCTGTTTCTTTAATTGATTGAACAATAATGAATAATTCTTCAAGGACCTTTTTTTCTTCTTGTGTCATATCAGTCAAATTTTCTCTAGCTTCAGACATTCCGGATAAGCCCTCTTCGCCAAAAGCAAATGATAGTAACGTAATAATAATTAGAATAAAGCATATAAATCGCCTCATGGCATAACCTCCTATATAATTTATATACCTTTTAAGATGAGCTATGTCAACATAAATTACATGATGATAATTCATTTGGATAGTTGTTTTATTAAGATGTTGACTTACATATATTTTAATAAACTAGAGAAATAACAGTTATGGGAGGTGATTTAATGGAAGAATTAATTTCTCTTATTGAAAGTGGTAAATTTGTTAAAGGAAGCTTTAAGGATAAAGAAGATTTTTTCAAAATTGTAAGCGATAAGTTGTTTAGGGAAGATTATGTTTCAGAAAAGTTTTTAGAAAAAATATTAGACAGGGAAATTGTATATCCTACAGGGCTTAAAATAAATAATATTGGCATTAGCATACCACATTGTGATAGTGAATATATCTATAAAAATGGGATATTAATAGCTATTTTTGATAACCCAATTCAATTTAACAGAATGGATGCCCCGGAAGAACTTATTGACGTTAATATTTCTTTTGTTCTATTGATAAAGGATAAAGAAACACATTTATTAGCCTTGCAGCAATTAATAATCTTCATTCAATCTCAACAATTTGACAACTTAATTAAAGCTGAATCACAAGAGGATGTACTAAAACTAATAAGAGGGTAACGTGAAAGAAGATCGGCACAGAATATGGGAAAGAAAGGAGGAATTCTAGTTGAAAACAATTATTATAGCTTGTGGTGCTGGAGTAGCTACATCTACAGTTATAACTAGTTACGTTACACAGCTTTTAAGAGATAATAATATTGAGCATAGAATAATTCAATGCAGCCTCAATGAGGTTCGTATGCATATTGATAAAGGAGATCTTTTAGTTACTTCAATGCCACTAAAGGAGAAGTATGATATACCGACTGTGCTTGGGATTTCATTTTTAACAGGTGTAGAAGTGAGTAAGACGATGGAAGATATTGTCTCATATTTAGGTAATTAGGAGGTGCAATTATGGAATTTATTTCTAGTATTTTTAACTATATTAGTGGATTGGGTTCGTATGTAATGATACCTATCATGATAACAATAGTGGGATTAGTTGTCAGGCTAAAACCAATCAAAGCGTTAAAAGCTGGGATCACAGTAGGAATCGGATTAATAGGGTTAGATATTGTATTGGGTTTAATATGGACTAATATAGGTCCAGTTGCTGAACTTTTTGTAGAAAAATTTAATTTAAATCTTACAACTATTGATACTGGCTGGGGAGCTGCAGCAGGTCTGGCGTTCTCCACAACTATAGGCTCATTTATTATTCCGTTCATTATATTAGTCAATATTTTGTTGCTAACTTTTAAGCTCACAAGAACTGTTAACATAGATATCTGGAACTACTGGCATTATGCATTTAGTGGGGCTACAGTCTATATGCTTACGAACAATATCTTATATGGATTTATTGCTGCAGCAGCACATTGCGCAATTTCACTAAGGATAGCTGATATGACCGCACCGATTGTACAGAAGTCTTTGGGTATTCCTGGGATATCAATACCACAAGGCTTTGCTGTAAGTACTGTTCCAATCTATGCAGTATTGGACAGAGTGTATGATACTATCCTTCCTTGGACTAAGGATAAACAGGATAAAAAGATTGATTCATCTAAGCTTTCATTTATATCGGTAATAGCTGAACCAATTTTCTTAGGTTTAATCATAGGAATTTTGTTAGGATTGTCAGTAGGATATGCAATAGGCAACTCTCTGCAACTTGGAATGTCCATGGCTGCTTTAATGTATTTATTGCCAAGGGTTACAAAGATTATCATGGAGGGCTTATTGCCAATAAGTGAGCAGACAAGAACATTTATGCAGAAGAAATATCAAGGAGCAGAATTTTATATTGGACTTGATTCAGCAGTTTTACTAGGGTTACCAACTACAGTTTCAGTGGGTCTTTTACTGATTCCGGTGTCACTTTTTCTAGCAATGATAATACCAATGAATACAACACTGCCATTAGGAGATCTTGCAGCGACGGCTTTCTTTATATCAATGGCTACTCCAATGCATAAAGACAATTTTATAAGAACACTTATTAGCGGAACTATAATGATGGCAGTAGTTTTATTAGTTGCATCATTCTTTGCTCCTATGATTACGATATTTGCGCAAGGTGGAGGAATGGAGATTCCTGCAGGTGCAGTTCAGGTAACTGCCTTATCAGCTGGAAACTTGATAGCATTAATTATTTATCAACTTAGCAGATTAGGGTTTATTGGCATTGCATTGGTTATTGCATTAGTAGCTTGTATATTATATATCACTAGACAGAGGAAGAAAGAGACTGTATAGCAATGAAAATTTGGCCTTCAATAGCATCATCCAATCTGCTGAATCTTGAAAATGAGATATCTTTTGTAGATAAGGATTACGGGAATATTCATATCGATATAGAAGACGGCAACTATGTACCAAATATTACATTTGGAACAAAAATGATGGAATTGATTTGCAAAGGAAGTACATCTAAGAAGTCAGTTCATCTAATGGTCACTAATCAAGAGCATTATATCGATAGTATAGTAAAATGCAAAATAAATATTGTGTTTTTACATTTAGATAACTGTAGGTACCCCTCTGAACTAATAGGGAAATTTAAGAATCTAGGAATTAATGTAGGTATAACTCTCAATCCGAGCGTAGCCATAGATAATTATATCTATCTTTATCCACTGGTAAATGATATATTGATAATGATGAGTGAACCAGATGGACTAGGACAAAAATATATTCCTTTAATGGAGTCAAAGATTATTGAAGCTTCAAAGTTTGATAATCTAAGAATCTGGGTGGATGGAGGTATAACCTTTGAAATATTACCAAAACTAAAAGATTTGAATGTATCAAATGTAGTTATGGGAAGAGCAATATTTAATAACAGAGGAGAAAGGAAGGGTTAAATGAAATCGGTTTTATTTGATATGGATGGCGTGATTCTAGATAGTGAAATAGGTGCTTTTTCAATGATGAGGGATACTTTGTTAAGAAAGGGCATTGATGTTTCTGTAGAAACTTTGCTATCCTATACTGGGAAAAGCAGTATAACAATAGCTGCTGAGCTTGTTAAGAAATATAATTTAAATCAAAGTGCGGAAGAATTTTTAGAAGAACATCGCAGCTATGGAAACTATTATGCTGATTTTCCCGATTTAAGGCCTATGCCAGGGTTGTTAGAATGTCTTGAGAAGTTAAGAAATAATAATGTTAGTATGGCAATAGTTTCATCAACAAGTAGCAAAAGTGTACTATTTGCCTTAAATAGATTGTCATTAATAAAGTATTTTGATGTAATAATATGTGGAGATATGGTCAAAAAAACGAAGCCCTCCCCTGAAGGATATTTGTTGGCATCTAAGTGGTTGGAATCTAAACCTGAAGAATGTATTATAATAGAGGATTCTCCAATAGGAATTCAAGCTGCTAAAAATGCAGGGATTAAGGTAATTGCATATAAAGGCTCTGCGCATATACAGGATACATCAGCAGCTGATATTGAAGTAAATACATTTAGTGAGCTTTTAGATATAATGGATATAAAATAAATCAAATATTAAATAAAAAATGCTTTTTCTGGTGGAATTTTATTGAAGCCAAAAGGAGCATTTTTTATTTTTGGTACAAGAAGTTACTATTAAGTGAAAATGATTCTAAAACTTGAGTACTTATAATAATTATTATTATAAGTCATATAAATAAAAAAAGGCGAATTTATAAGAGGGGGATCAATATGAAAAAGGTAATACTGTTTTTAGCTTTAGTTTTGGCATCATCAGTATTAGCAGGGTGTGGAGCTCAAGAAACCAGCGGAGGAGACGAAAAGTATGTAATTGCTAATACACCAAAGATGGTTGGTATTGCTTGGTGGGACAGAATGGAAGTGGGTAACAAGGAATTTGCCAAGGAAACAGGACATGAAGTGTTCCAAGTTGGCTCAACAGAATCTGATCCAGCAGAACAGGTTAAAGTCATTGAAGACGTTATCGCTCAAGGTGTTGATGCAATTAACGTAATTCCTGTCTCACCTGAAGCTTTGGAGCCTGTTCTGAAAAAGGCTAGGGATAACAATATTGTAGTCATTAGTCATGAAGCTTCGAATTTACAAAACATTGACTATGATATAGAAGCTTTTCAGAACAATGAATATGGTGCTCACCTTATGGAAAATTTAGCACAAGAAATGGGCGGTAAGGGTGGTTATATCATTCAAGTTGGTGCTTTGACCATGGCCTCTCACCAAGAGTGGGCTGCTAGTGCCATCGCTTACCAAGAAGAAAACTATCCTGAAATGTATCAGGTAGCTGCTATGGTAGAAAGGGCCCCGGAAGGTGGAGGGCAAGAAGCTTCTTACAAAGTTGCCAAGGAAGTTATAGCCTCCTATCCGGACATTAAGGGTTTCATAGGAATGGATATGACCAATCCTCCTGGGATAGCTATGGCGGTAGAAGAAGCTGGAAAAGCGGGAGAGATTGCAGTAACAGGGACATGTCTGGTATCCGTCGCCCGAGACTACTTGGAAAATGGAACGATTAAGACTATATCTTTCTGGGATCCTGCAATTGCAGGTAAAGCTATGTCTGCTTTGGCTGTAAAGGTCATAGAAGGAGAGGAAATAGGTGATGGTATCAATCTTGGCGTAACTGGATTTGAAAATTGTAAACTGGATGGTAAAGTATTGATTGGTTCAGCATGGATAGACGCAACTAAAGATAATATGGATGATTATGATTTCTAGATTTTAGCTCAATATGGATGAATGTAATGACTGGCAAAACTCTGGACTGGAGTGGTTGTAAATGAATGAAATAGTAAAAATACAAGGGATGTATAAATCTTTTTTTGGTGCTAAGGCTCTAGATGGAATGGATTTTACCATTTATGAAGGAGAGATACACTGCCTCATTGGTGAGAATGGCTGTGGTAAATCAACTATGATTAAAATCATTTCAGGTTTTCATCCATTTGATAAAGGTGATTTATATATTAATAGCAAAAAATTTGGGAAAATCACACCGATTGAGGCTATGAAGGAAGGCATTCAGGTAATTTATCAGGATTTTTCCTTGATTCCTAATATGACAATTGCAGAAAATATCACCATGTATAATGATGTTTACCAAAATAGGATGTTTGTAAATAGGAATAAAATGAGAAAAATGGCAAGAGCTACAGTTAAGAAAGTTAATTTCGATATTGATATTGATAAGTATGTCTATGAGTTAGGAGTCGCGCAGAAGCAGATGGTTGCCATATGTAGAGCCATGGCTTTAGATGCAAAGTTAATAATTATGGATGAACCAACTACTGCACTTACATCCAAAGAGGTAGAGAATTTATTTAAGCTTGTGTTTAAGCTTAAGGAAAATGGAGTTTCCATTTTGTTTGTTAGCCACAAATTAGACGAGGTTTTAAAGATAGCAGATAGTATTACAGTAATGCGTAATGGTAAAAGTGTTTACAATTCTCGTGGAGATAAAATTTCCAAGGAAGAAATGGTTTATTATATGACAGGAAAGAAGTTTAGTGAAGAAAGATACAGCTATATTCAAGCTGATAATAATCCATTATTGAAGGTAAAAAACTATAGCTTAAAAAATAAATTCAGTGATATAAGTTTTTCTCTTTATCGGGGAGAAATTCTTGGACTCACTGGGCTTCTAGGTTGTGGAAGAAATGAAGTCGCTAAGTCTTTATTTGGACTTATACCTGCAACAAATGGGAGTGTAGAAATAAACAACGAAGATATAGGTATTATAAAAAATGTAGGGCATGCCCTCAAATATAATATTGGGTATGTACCGGAGGATAGATTGACAGAGGGGCTTCATATGGAACAGTCAATTGCTGATAATGGAATATCCAGAATAATTGGTTCTTTAGTAGACAAAAATGGTTTGCTTAATATGAAGAAGGTTCAAGAAAAGAAAAAAGAGATATTATCTTTGATATATATTCCTCAATTGAAACCTAATAACCCTGCCAGATCCCTTTCGGGAGGTAATCAACAAAAAGTTGTTCTTGCGAAATGGTTAGCTGCTCAACCAAAGATATTTATCCTAAATTCCCCAACAGTCGGTGTAGACGTAGGCTCTAAGACTGAAATTCATAATATCGTAAAGAAGCTAGCCTCCAAAGGGGTCGGTATTATTTTGATTTCGGATGATATACCTGAATTGATGGCATTGTGCAATCGGGTGCTAATTATGAATGAGGGACATATAATCAATGAAAAAATTATAATGGATACTTCAATGGAGGAGTTATCAGAGCTCATAGCAATAAACTATAAAGAGGTAGGGAAGGCGATATGAAAAGGATAATAAAAACTAATGAATTTTCTGTAGCTGCCATTATTACTATTATCTGGATTCTATTTGGACTTGTTAATCCAGATATATTGACAGTTGCAAATTTATATGCCATTACAAGAGCTTCTATTATATCAGCCACATTTGCATTGTCATGTTTGCTGGTTTTATTGGCTGTAGGTATTGATATGTCCTTTTATGCAGTTGGGTGTACCTCAATATATGTTGTTTTAAATTACCTAGTTAAAAACAAGATGTTTGATACACCCTTATTGTTGATATTCGGAGCATCGATTGTATTAGCGATTATTTTACAATTAATAAACTGGTTTTTCATAGATAGGCTTAGCCTACAGCCTTTTATTGTTACGATTGGTTCTCAAAGTTTATATAAGGGATTTTTGTTAGCATTTATCGGTACTACATATATTACAACATTGCCAACTAGTATGAAGAGTTTGGCTACAAAATATATCGCTTCTACTACAAATAGTAGTGGAATAACATCTAATCTACATTTTTTGGTTTTTATTGTAATAATCATGTATGTATTGATGCATCTAATGCTGAGTTATACAAGATTCGGTAGAAATATCTATGCTATAGGTGCTGATGTCATAGCTGCAAAGCGTGCAGGTATCAATATATCAAAAACTAGATTTTTTGTTTTCTTATTAGCAGGGATAATCTGTGGAATTGGTGGCATGTTCCAAGTGACACTTAATAGAGCTGCAGTTCCAGCTGATTTGGTAGGACAAGAATTAATGGTTATAGCAGCTGTAGTTTTAGGTGGAGGAATGGGAAAGCAGGCAAGAGGTTCGATACTTGGAACAGCGCTTGGAGTTATTCTATTGTCACTTATATCCAATAGTTTAATATTGATGAAGATACCTTCATACTACCAACAAGCATTTACAGGCATTATTATACTAATTGGTCTGGTAATTCAGTCATCAAAGGGCAAAGAGCAGGCTGTTGATTGAAAAACCTAAGTAACTGGAGGAATAATCATGAAAAAAATTGTAACATTTGTTCATAATCTAGACCAAGATGTAAAAAGACTTATGGGAATAACTATATTTGTATTCGTAGCTATGGTGCTAATGAGGCCAAAACTTTTCTTGACCTCTAATAATTTTACCTCAATGGGATATCAGATTGCAGAGATTGGTTTTTTCTCTATAGCAATGATGATGGTAATGGTAACCGGAGGTCGTGACCTTTCTATGGTTGGCATTTCCAATCTGTCAGGTATATTAGCAGCATTTATTTTACATGATGCATTTGTTAAGGAGCTTTCCGGACTAATGCTATTTCTATATATATTGATGGCAATTATAGTATCAATAGCTGTAGGTATCACTTGTGGATTCATGAACGGTACTATCATATCAAAACTAGGGATTTCACCTATGCTTGTTACTCTTGGTACCCTCAATCTATATACGGGTATAGGGATTATTCTGACAAAAGCAGAAGCAATTTCAATGTTTCCTAAGGAGTTTCTATACTTTGGCAACAACACCCTTATAGGTGTTCCGATTCCACTTATACTTCTAATAGCTGCTCTTATAGTAACAGCCATAATCCTTAATAAAACAAGATATGGTTTTGAATTAAAATTTATTGGTTCTAATTATAAAGCAAGTCTTTTTACCGGAATGAGAAATAAGAATGTATTACTAAAAACATATGTATATAGTGGCCTTTTAAGTGCATTGATAGGATTAGAAGTTCTAGCAAGAACAGATTCAGCAAAAGCTGACTTTGGAACAAACTACACTTTTCAGGCTATACTTTGTGCTGTTCTTGGTGCTACAAACCCTGGAGGAGGATATGCAAAGGTGTCTTGTTTGGCACTTTCATTGATTACTTTGCAATTTTTATCAAGTGGATTTAGCATGCTTAGATTAGGAGGATATTTTAAGGAATTTGCATGGGGACTAATCCTTTTAGCTGCGTTATCGGTTAATTATTTTGTTGAACAAAGAAAACTTAAAAAAAGTTAAGTACCATAGCAAAATAGATTAAAAGGGGGATTTTTATGATTAACAGAATTGAAAAGTATCTTAGCGATGTAGCAATGATTCCTGCATTGGCTGGTCATGAACAGAAAATGACTGCATATATGCAGAAGGAATTTGAGGTTTTGGGTTATCCTACCGAGATTGATACCTTTGGGAATGTGATCGCAAAATTAGAGGGCAAGGACAATAAAGCTCCGATCATTATGATATTTGCACATATGGATAGCCTTGGATTTCTTGTAAGATATATAGAAGACGATGGATTTCTAAGAATAGAAAGATTAGGAGGAATACCTGAGAAGGTTCTTCCTGCAACTGCAATTCAGGTACAGTGTAGAGACGGGTCTATGGTAGATGGTGTAATCGGAGTAAAAGCCCACCACGTAACACCTCCGGAAGAAAAATATACCGTTGAAAAATATATGAATCTATTTGTAGATATAGGAGCGAAGAGCAAGGAAGAAGTGCTAGGATTGGGAATCGATATAGGTTCACCAATAGTATATAAGCCTAAATTCCAAAAACTTTTAGGGACGAGAGTCTTAATGTCTGCTGTTGACAATCGTGGTGGGTGTACAGCTGTTTTAGAATTGGCAAATCTTTTAAAAGATAATCCTCAGGAGAGTACTATTTATCTCGTGGGAACAGTTCAGGAGGAGTACAACTTGAGAGGAGCAATGATGGCTGCCAGAACAATAAAACCGGATATTGCTATTGCAATAGATATTGATGGAGGTACTGATACTCCTGATTTAAAAGGTCTTGGAGATATAAGATGTGGTCATGGTCCTACTATGTCTCTATATAATTTTCATGGAAGAGGAACTCTAAATGGAACTATTGCTCACCCTGCAATGGTGAGACTATTTGAAGAAGCTTCTGAGAGAACAGGTATATACTTCCAGCGTTCAGCTAAAATTGGTGGTCTGACTGATCTATCATATGTCCAACTTGAAGGAACTGGAGTCAAGTCAATAGACGTTGGGTTCCCGGGAAGATATTCACATAGCCCATATGAACTTGCAGATATGAGGGATATCGATAGTCTAACGTTATGGATTTATGATGTCCTAAAGAATATAAACAAAGATACAGATTTTACAAGATAGAGACTTTGTCGTATAAATCTGGAGGGAAGATGATGAAAAAAAGATACCTTTTAGGATTTGATTGTGGAACTTATGAATCGAAGGGAGTCATATGTGATAACAATGGAAAAATTCTTTCCATAGCTATATCCAAGCATAATTTGAGAGTGCCAAAGCCGGGATATGCAGAACATGACCCAATTGATGATTGGTGGTTTGATTTCAAGAAAATAGTGAAGGAATTGCTTGGTAAAAGTGGAATATCTGCTGATGAGATAGCAGGGATAGGCATTAGTACTATCATGGCCGCTATTACTGCTGTTGATGAATATTGTAATCCTTTGCGCAATGCAATTCTTTATGGAATAGATACTAGATGTCAAAAAGAAGCTGATGAATTGAATTTAACTATTGGCGAGGAAAAAATTATTGAAATAAGCGGAGCTACCTGTAATGTAGAATCATTCGGTCCAAAGATTAGGTGGATTAGAGATAATGAACCGGAAGTCTTTAAAAGGACTAAGCATTTTACTATAGCATCAGGATTTTTGACAGCAAAATTGACCGGAAAATATTGTGTTGATAGATATTCAGCTATGAAAGCACAGCCTATGATTGATGTAAGAGATATGACATGGAGTGATGAACTTTGCGAATATGTATGCCCAAAGGAAATGCTTCCGGAAATAGTTAAGACTACGGATATAATAGGTACTGTTACTAAAAAGGCGAGTGATGAAACTGGATTAGCCGAGGGAACGCCTGTTATTACAGGTACAACAGATGGCGGAGCAGAGGCAGTCAGCGTTGGAGTAGTAGAGTCTGGAGATACGATGTTGATGTATGGATCAACTTCGTTTATCGCACATCTTACCGACTCCCTTAAGAAGGATACTGGATTGTGGTCAGGTCACTATGTACTGGACGATGTATATACAATAACATCAGGTATGGCTACTACGGGTTCATTAACAAGATGGATTAGAGACAATTTTGCTAAAGAGCTAATGGAAATGGAGAATAGAGGAGAAGTAAACGCTTATACAGAGTTGTTTAAGGAAGCTGAGAATATACATGCTGGAGCAGACGGTATTATCGTTTTACCATATTTTGCAGGGGAGAGAATGCCTATAAAAGACCCACAGGCTAAGGGGGTAATATTTGGACTTAATACAAGTCATACAAGGGGTCATATTGTTAAGGCAGCATTTGAAGGTATAGGATATGGAATAAATCAGAATTTCGATATATTGAGAAAATCCGGCTCTAATATCAACAATGTAATGGCAGTAGGAGGCGGAACAAAATCTAAAATATATATTCAGACTGTCAGTGATGTATGTGAAATCACACAGATAGTACCTGAAATCACAGTAGGAGCTTCCTTCGGTGATGCAATTCTTGCTGGACTAGGTGTTGGACTGTTGAATAGTCCTAAAGAAGTTAAAGACTGGATAAAAGTTAATTACGTGACCAAACCAAATTCTGAATACAAGGACATTTACAATCGGAACAAGAGGTTCTACTCTGAACTTTATTTAAGAAACAAGGATATAATGCATAATCTATAAAGTATTGATAAAAAATTTGAAAGGAGTGTTATGGATTATGGGTTGGATTACAGATGTTTTTAAAACTAAAAAGCCAATCATAGCTATGTGCCATTTTCAGGCTATGCCAGGGGATCCATATTATGATAGAAGCAGAGGAATGAAAAAGGTTCTTGATAGTGCAAGACATGACCTTTTAGCTCTTCAAAAAGGTGGAGTTGATGCTATACTGTTTTCAAATGAATTTAGTTTACCTTATCTAACCGAGGTGAAAATGGAAACTGTTGTAAGCATGGGAAGAATCATAGGTCAATTGTCTGAAGAGATAGCTGTTCCATTTGGAGTAAATGTTCTATGGGATCCAAAAGCCTCCATAGATCTTGCAGTCGCTACTGGAGCAAAATTTGTTAGAGAAATATTCAGTGGAGTTTATGCAAGTGATTTTGGTTTATGGAATACTAATTTTGGAGAGGTAGCACGCCATAAACAAAGTGTTGGTGCAGAAGATGTTAAGCTATTATTTAATATTGTTCCAGAGGCAGCAAAATATCTGTCCGAAAGGGATATCCAGCAAATAGCAAAAACTACGGTATTCAATTGCCGCCCAGATGCCTTATGTGTATCAGGCTTAACTGCCGGTTCGGAAACTGATTCTGAAATATTAAAACAGGTAAAGAATGTAGCAGTAAATACACCAGTATTCGCAAATACTGGCTGTAGAATAAATAATATAGAAAAACAACTTTCCATAGCTGATGGTGCAGTAGTAGGAACTACCTTCAAAAAAGACGGAAAGTTTGAGAATGAGGTAGATGAGAAAAGAGTAAAAGAATTTATGGATGTAGTTAAGTCATTTAGAAATTCTTTAACTTTAACAGGGTGTTAAACTGTAGTTATTTTAGGAGCTTATAATCAACACTTCTATTGAAAGGTTTAAGTCATTTTAATACTCTTCTTTGATAATCACTTGGTATGATGAATAACCAATAATTTTGAAGAAGAGTATTATGCATTTTAGGTTAAATATAAAATATAGAGGATTTATTTAGTTAAATATAGAATTAATACTTGTTATTTATTTCTAATAATGTTTTTTAGTTGAATGCAATTTTGAAGAGTAGGGGGAAGAAAATGATAAAAGGCATAGGGGCATCACCAGGAATAGCTATAGGAATGGCATTTGTAAAAAAGGACCCTGAGGTCATAGTACAAAAGAAGACAATAGTGAATGTGATTGGTGAAATAGAGAAATTTAATGCTGCAATAGAAAAAGCAAGGAACGAGATAAAAATTCTATACGAAAATACATTAAAAACAGTTGGAGAAGAGGAAGCTAAAATATTTGAAGCCCACATGATGATGCTTGATGACCCTGAAGTATTTGGTAAGGTCAGAGAAAAGATAAAAGCTGAAAGTGTAAATGCAGAATGGATTATAAAAGAAGTAACGGATATGTTTGTACAAATATTTGAAAGTATGGAAGATCAATACTTAAAAGAAAGAGCTGCAGATTTAAAGGATGTAACAAATAGAGTAACCCGTATACTATTAGGAGTAGAACTTGTTGACTTAACAAATATATCTGAGGATGTAATCATAGTGTCTGAAGATCTAACTCCATCAGATACAGCTCAGATGAATAAGGAAATGGTTCTAGGATTCATTACAGAGATTGGAGGAAGAACCTCACACTCAGTTATTATGGCAAGAACACTTGAAATACCAGCTGTTGTCGCAGCACAAGGAATAATGAAAAGTGTAAAGACTGGAGATATTATAGCCTTCAACGGAGAAGAAGGTATAATAGTTATTAATCCAGACGAGGAAATAATCGCTAAATTTAGGAAAGAAAGGGAAGATATAGATAATTTTAAGAAGAGTTTAGAATCTCTAAGGGGATGCAAAACAGTATCCAAGGATGGATTTGAGGTAGAACTAGTTGCAAATATTGGAACTCCTAAAGATGTAGACGGAATACTAAGGAATGATGGAGAAGGAGTAGGTTTATATAGAACTGAATTTCTATATATGGATAGAGACATGTTGCCAACAGAGGAAGAACAGTTTGAAGCCTATAAGGAAGTAGCTGAAAAACTAGGAAATAAGCCTGTAATTATCAGAACACTGGATATAGGAGGAGACAAAGAACTACCTTATTTAGAATTACCAGAAGAAATGAATCCATTCCTAGGATATAGAGCTATAAGACTATGCCTTGACAGAAAGGACATATTTAAAACTCAGTTGAGAGCACTATTAAGAGCAAGTGCCTATGGCAATATAAAGATAATGTTTCCAATGATCTCAAGCATAGAAGAGTTAAGAGAAGCAAAAGCAATATTAGAAGAAGCAAAGGAAGAATTATACAAAGAAGATATTCCATATAATAGTCAAATAGAGGTAGGTATAATGGTAGAAATACCAGCTGTAGCCGTTCTGTCTGATATATTTGCAAAAGAAGTTGACTTTTTTAGCATAGGAACCAATGATTTAATTCAATATACAACAGCAGTAGATAGAGGGAATAGAAAGATTGCACATCTGTACAATCAATTTCATCCAGCCCTACTAAGACTAATAAAGACAGTAATAGAAAATGGACATAAGGAAGGAATATGGGTTGGGATGTGTGGGGAGGTAGCAGGAGACCCTAAGCTAATACCAGTATTATTAGGAATGGGTCTAGATGAATTCAGCATGAGTCCAATATCCATATTAAGAGCAAGATGGATTATAAACAATCTGTCCAAGAAAGAAATGGAGGAAGTAGTCAACAAGGTAATCAATCTGCCTACTGCTAGTGAAGTGGAGGATCTTTTGGAAAAGATTCAAATTTAGAGCAAATTTTTTGTCATTCCGACTGTAGTGAAGGGCAATGGAGAAATCTCCTCCTGAAGGTTTTGAAAACAGGAGATATTCGGCTACACTCGGGATGACAGTATTGGTATCCACTGGGGTTCTACCCCTTTAATCGATTCTCTTTTTAAATTTAACTGTGGCCATTGAAAGGACAGCCATTCCAAAGATAACTAATATTAAAAATTCCACTTTAAGGGATGAAAATCCATTACCCTTAAGTATTATTCCTCTTAAGACCTTTATAAAATATGTCAATGGGAAGATATTGCTAATTACCTGAATAATCTTAGGCATGGCTTCTCTTGGGAACATATACCCTGATAGTAATATATTTGGCATTATCATGAACATTGACAATTGCATTGCCTGTAGTTGGCTTTTAGATACTGTGGAAATTAGTAGTCCTACCCCTAAGGCACTGAATAAAAATATTACTGAGAAAAATAGTAACAGCAATATGCTACCAGCAACGGATACTCTAAACCAGAATACACTAAGAGCCAAGGCCAACACTATATCTATAAACCCAATAATTACGTATGGAATAATTTTACCAATCATCAATTCCATTTTTGAAATAGGTGTTACAATAAGCTGCTCCAGCGTACCCTTTTCTCTTTCTCTTACTATGGAAAAGGATGTAAGCATCAACGTAACAGTTTGAAGTATTACTCCAATAAGCCCAGGGACATTAAACTTGATACTGCTCATATCAGGGTTATACCAAACCCTACTTCTTAAATCCAATGGCTGTGAGATTGAATTGATGGCTACCCTGCTACCTGTAATTTCTACAGCCATAGATTGTGTTATTGCCCCTGCACTTTGTAATATCGTTTGGGCAGTTGTAGGATCAGAACCATCTACTAGTAATTGTATCTGTGTAGTTTTTCCACTCTTAATGTTTGCAGAATATTCTGGTGGAATTATTATACCTGCTTTGGCATATCCATCATCTATATATTCCTGAACATCACTCATACTATATGCGATGTAGTTTATATCGAAATACTGGGAGTTTGTAAAGCTATCTAGGAGCTCATGACTATCTATTCCTATGTCGTTGTTAAAAACCACTGTGGAAATATGATCTACACTAGTGGAGGCGGCATAACCAAATAACAATAGCTCCATTATGGGCATTAATAGTATTATAGCGATGGTTCTTTTATCCCTTTTAATCTGATAAAATTCTTTTCGTATAATTGCAATTACTCTTTTTATGTTAAGTTTCATTTTATCACTCCAGACATGCTTATATTATGGTGCAACATTTTTGTTTTCCTCATTTACAAGAAAAATAAATACATCTTCAAGTGAAGGCTTGACTTTTTTTATACTGCTTAATCCTATTTCATGTTTTATTAGGTAATGCTCTAACTCAGTTAAAGGTAGATCAGTTTCAACTAAAGCATGGACACCAGCACCATATACGGAGGCTTCCCTTACTTTATCCTTGGTTTTCAAGATTTCAATAGTTTTCAAAGTATCGTTTACTTTGATTTCTATTATATCTCCATCTATTGCTTTTTCCCTCATATTGTTAGGGGTATCAAGAGTAAGTAAATTACCATAATAAATGAACCCTATAGTATTACAATGCTCAGCCTCATCCATATAGTGAGTTGTTACAAGTATAGTAACGCCTTCCTCGGATAATTTATATATTAGATCCCAGAAATTCCTTCGAGCTATAGGGTCAACTCCACCAGTCGGTTCATCTAAAAACAAGATCTTGGGTTCATGGATAATAGCACATCCAAGAGCGAGTCTTTGTTTCCAGCCTCCAGAGAGATTAGAAGTTATCATTTTCTCTCTTCCTTCTAGGTCTGCCATCTTCAGTATTTCTTTTTTCTTAATTGCTAATTTGTCCTTGGAAAGACCATATATCCCACCATAAAAATCTAAATTCTCCTCTACTGTTAAATCCTCATAGAGACTAAATTTCTGTGACATATAACCTATTTCTTCTTTAATCTTATCATTGTCCTTAGCTATATCATATCCTAATACTTTACCCTTTCCTGAAGTAGGGCTTATAAGTCCCATTAGCATTCTAATTACAGTAGTTTTTCCAGAGCCGTTTGGACCAAGAAAACCAAATACTTCTCCTTTTTTTACATTGAAGCTTACGTCATTAACTGCAGTAAACTTTCCAAACTTCCTTGTAAGATGTTTTATTTCTATAGCATTTCCCATTAAATCACGACCTTACTTCTTCATTTTTTATAATGTTTACAAATACATCTTCAAAAGAAGGACTTATTTTTTTAATATCATTAATTTTAATTTTCTTGTCACTAAAATCATTTAAAATTTTTTCCTTTGTTTCTTCATAGTCCTCAACTACTACATGTAGTTCTTCACCTAGTAGATATGCATCTTCAATATAATCAAGAGTATTTGAAAAATCCCTAGCTTTATAATTATCCTCTGAAAAGATACATATGATATGCTTGTTGAAATCCTCAATAATTTTATTGGGTTTATCTTTTTTAACTACCCTTCCTTTATTCATCAGACCTATTTCATCACATCTTTCGGCTTCGTCCATATAAGGTGTGCTTACAAATATGGTTACACCTTCATCCTTAAGCTCAAATAATATTTTCCAAAGCTCCCTTCTTGCTACAGGGTCAACCCCTATGGTAGGTTCATCCAAAAACAAATACTTTGGGGTATGAATGAGGTTGCAGGCAAGAGATAATTTTTGCTTCATACCACCGGAAAGCTGGTCTGCCAATTTATATGAATGCTTCGTAAGATTGCTAAATTCTAGAAGACTTGCAATCTTTTCCTTTCTTATCTTCTTTGGCACCTGATATATTTCTGCATAAAAGTTTAAATTCTCCATAACAGTTAAATCACCATAGAGACTAAATTTCTGAGGCATATAGCCTATATCGAACTTTATTTTTTCACTATTAGCTATAATATCATTGCCTCCGATTTTAGCAGTACCACTATCTGGTGTAATCAATGAACAAAGCATCCTCATAGTAGTTGTTTTTCCTGCACCATCTGGACCAATTAGCCCAAATATGGTACCTCCTTCTACTTGGATATCTAAATTATCCACCGCTGCTATATCACCATAGTTTTTAGTAAGAGATAATGTCTCTATTTCGTATCCCATATTTATGTCTCCTATCATCCTAATTTGTTAATCAATTTTAATACTTACATCTACAGGCATTCCTGCTTTAATAACCCCTTTTGAATCCAAAACTTGAATTTTAACCTCGAAAACAGTATTTATTCTTTCCTCTTTAGTCTGAATATTCTTAGGCGTAAATTCAGCACTATTGTTTATTCTTATGACATTGCCCTTAAAGGACTGTTCACTATCTGAATCAACATAGATATTTACATCTTGACCCACCTTTATGTGACCGATATTTGCTTCAGAAACGTATACTCTAATCTCCATATTCTTAGTATCATAAATTTCTGCTACAGCTTTACCTAATGATGTAAATTCACCTTTTTTAATGGCCAAAAGGTTTATTATCCCATCAATAGGTGATAATATTATCATTTTAGAAAGCTCCTCCTTAAGCTGATCAGAAATAGTTTTAGCCTGGTCATATTTTAACTTGGCCAATTCATACTGATTTTGAAGCTGTGTTAGCTGCATATTTCCATTAGATATGCTAAGCTCGTGAGCTGACTTTGCCTGAAGCATTTTGTTTTTTACAGCCTTTACAGTAGCTTCACTGGGTCCAGCTTTTATCTGGTCTAGCTTCGCACTTGCAATATTGAACTGAGTTTGTGCAATATTATAATTTTTCTCTATTTCTTCATGATTCTTTTGGCTAATAATATCATGTTCAAGTAAAATCTTACTATCTTCCAGATTATCCTCTAAATACTTAAGATTGATTTCAGCTTGTGTATATGCCTCTTCAGCTTGTTTGATTTCCTCGGCACTAGCTCCTTCAAGTATTCTTTCATATTCACCATAGGAGGAATAATAAGCATTCTTTGCTTGCTCAGTGGAATTCATATTAACTGCCTTATAGGACTCTAAACTTTCTATAGCTACTTCTACATTTTTTTCGGCTATTTCTAAAGTATCCATAGCCTGCTCATATTGATTCTTAATAGTAGAATTACTTATTTCGGCAATAATTTGTCCTTCCTTTATTACATCTCCCTCTTTTACAGTTACTTCTGATATGATACCATTAACCTCACTACTTAAATTTATTGAATTATTCTCTACCATTCCGGAAGCTTCAATAAATGTACCTTCATCTGTTGTTACAAATAATGTTTTAGTACTTTGGAAACTATTAAAGATAAAAATTGACACTAAAATAAATACCATAAGTACCGGAAACATAATAATTTTTCTGTGGGATTTAATAAAATCTTTGATTTTCGCCATTTTACTACCTCCAAGTTAATATTAGAATGATTGATTTTGCAATATGGTGCTATTATAATATTAGTTAATATCAAGAAGCTGTAACATATGTTACAGCTTCCAAAATAAAGGAGATTTAACATGAAATTAAAGGATTATTTCAGTGTTTTAAAGGATATAGAGTTGTTTAAAAACTTTACTGAAGAGGATTTTAGAAAGTTATTTAAAAATGTAGACTATAGGATTTCTAATTATTCAAAGAATAGCATGGTATTTATCGAGGGTAGAGAATGCAATACCTTAAATATTATTCTTAATGGTAATATTAGAATTCAGAAGATTGATTCATTTGGGAATTCATTAGTCGTTGTAGATTTTAAGGAAGGCGATATATATGGAGAAACCCTGCTCTTTGGTAAATTAAATATTTATCCTATGACTGGAATCAGTACCATGGATACAACAATACTTTATATTCCAAAGGATACTGTCCTTTATCTGTGTAAGAATGATGATATATTTCTATCTGAATTTCTTAGTCTTCTTTCTGAGAAATCAGTTACATTAAGTAGTAAAATAAATCAGATAGGCTTAAAAACAATTCGACAGAAGATCTGTGAGTTTATTTTTCTGAATTATGATAGAAACAAGAGTCTGAAAATCAAATTAAATATGACTAAAAGAGAATGGGCAGATATTTTGGGTGTTCAAAGGCCATCGCTATCAAGAGAGTTGCTTGTGCTCAAGGACTTAGGTTTGATTGATTATGATTATAAATATATATATATTAAAGACCTTGATGGAATTAGGCAAGTACTTAATATTTAATGTTACTATTTACAGTTAATCACAGCAGATAAAGAAAAATGATAAAAATCCTAAGGGAACATTTGCAGGAGTGACTATAATTCTTAGTGAATGGAAGATAAAAATCCGTTAAGCAGCTTTCATGTCCCTAAAGATAGACCACTAAGGGAATTGAAAGATGTAGGATTTTTGTCTGGAATGAGCTATAGAATTATTCATCTCCGAAACCGTGAGTGTGTATTTTTATCATTTTGCGATTTTACACAATTTAATACTGTGAATAGTAACTATTTAATTGAAGATCTAACGAACAAAGACATATTTTATTGACAAATAAACTATAGTTTAATATCATATTATTCAACACTTTAATTCGATAAGGAGGTACAATATGAAGACAAACCTAGCTAGAATAAAGAATGACATAGAACAGCTTTCAAAATTTAATGCAACTCCGGGTAAAGGTCTTACTAGAATGACTTTTACCAAAGAAGATAGAGGTGCAGGAGAGTACCTTAAGGAACAAATGAGACAAGCCGGTCTTGAAGTTTTTGAAGATGCTGCAGGGACAATAGTAGGAAGACTTGAAGGCGAAATAGATAGTCCTGTAGTCATGATAGGTTCTCATTATGATTCGGTAAAAAATGGAGGAAATTTTGATGGTCCTGCTGGAGTAGTGACAGGTCTTGAAATTGCCAGACTAATGAAGGATAACAATTTAAAACCTAAGTATCCAGTAGAATTTATAGCCATGATTGAAGAAGAGGGAACTAGATTTGGTGGAGGTCTATTTGCAAGTCGTGCAATTGTTGGAGATGTAACAAGGGAAAGCCTTGATACATTTAAGGATAGCCAGGGAATTTCTATTGCAGAGGCAATGAAGGAATTTGGTTTCGACCCGGATAAGATATATGATGCAGTAAGAAAGCCTGAAGATGTAAAGGCATTTTTAGAACTGCATATAGAGCAAGGACCAATACTAGAGGCACATGGAAAAGATATCGGAGTGGTAGAATATATTGTAGGGATAAATGAGATTCAAGTTATTGTCAAGGGTAGACCTGATCATGCAGGAACTACACCTATGACTATGAGAGCTGACCCTCTAGATACTTCATCAAAGGTTATAAGTAAAATCAGCACCTTTGCAAAGGAGGCAGGGGAAGGTACAGTAGCAACAGTTGGCATTTTAACTGTACTTCCAGGTGCAGCAAATATCGTTCCTGCAGAAGTAAGCTTTACAGTTGATATTAGATCAAAAAAAGCGGAATTAATAAAGCAAGTAAGGAAAAATATTGAAGATTCACTGGAAGAGATTTCTAAATTAAATGGAGTACAATATACTACTATTGACCTATTAAATGTTCCACCAGTTAAGCTTGCTGATGATATAATTGATAAGCTTAATAAATATAGTTATAACCTAGGATTTAAAAAGGAGTTAATGTTGAGTGGTGCTGGTCATGATGCTATGGTAATGACTAAAATAACAGATGTAGGTCTTATCTTTGTACCAAGTAAAGCAGGACGAAGTCATTGTCCAGAAGAGTGGACGGACTATGAGGATTTACAAAAGGGAATAGAAGTAGCTTATGAAACAATTAAGGATATAGCTGAGGTAAAATAATATAAGCTCTTTTCTGGAATAGACCGGAAGAGAGTTTTTTTGTATCTAATTTTTCAAAATAATGAAAAAATATTGTATTGGTATTTACTCTAAGATAGGTTAAAATTAGATTAAGGTGGATATATAAGACATACTAGATATGATTTTTAGTATTTGAAAAAAATGATAGCGAGGTTATTATGAAAAGAAAAGAATTGAGTATAGGAATTATAATATGGTTGTTTTATACAATTATCAATAGATTTACAACTATTCCAAATCTACCTGCTGGAATTATTCAAGGAATAGGTATGTTGCTAATAGTGATAGGCATTTTGCCTAACAAAGCATATGATAGGTTAAAAAGCTGGAAGGAGTCTTTGATTAATTCCAAATAAATAATATTTATTCATAATAGGACACGCCTTGCAATATATATTGTTAATAAATGGTTAAAATAAATCAAACGGAGGTGTAAGAGATGTATGATTTTGTTTTAAAAGATGGACTAGTAGTTGATGGCACAAGAAAACCGCCTTATAAATCATCAGTATGCATTAAGGGTAGTAAAATTGTCGCTATCACAGATGATGCTACGGTAACTGGCAATGAGGTTATAAATTGTAAAGGTAAGATTATTTCACCAGGATTTATAGACCTTCATACACATTCTGATGCATGTCCCCTAAATACTTCTAAGTCTGAAAGTATGTTACATCAGGGTGTAACACTACAAATTGGAGGTAACTGTGGGATATCATTGATACCTTCAAACAAGGAAAAGGAAAAGGAAATTAGAACCTTCTTTGCAAGGACAGTGGAAAAATCTATAGAAGATGAGTCATTAGTAGTAAACAACATGAATGATTATGTTGAAGCTGCAAGTAAAATTAAACAAGCTATCAATAGTGGATTGTTAGTTGGACATGGAACACTTAGAGCCTGTGTTATGGGCTTTGATGATAGGAGACCTACTACCGATGAGCTTGAACAAATGAAGAGTCTTCTTGATAGTGAGTTGAAAAATGGTGCTTTTGGAATGTCATTAGGACTTATTTATCCTCCAAGTAACTTTGGAGATGTAGATGAGTTTGTTGAATTGGCAAAGATTATTAAGGAGAACAATGGTATACTGGCAGTTCATATGAGAAATGAGGGAGATAAGATATTTGATTCGGTTAATGAGATGATAGAGGTGGCTGAGAAATCGGGCGTGCACCTTCATATATCGCATTTAAAGCTGATGGGCAAACCACAGTGGGGGAGATCACAAGAACTTTTAGACCATGTAGAAGCTGCCCGAAAGAAAGGATGCACTATTACATGTGACCAATATCCATATGAAGCAACAGCAACCGGACTAACAGCTTTAATTCCTAGGTGGGCGCTTGATGGCGGCAATTCGAAGATGCTTGAAAGACTAGAGAAAAAAGAAGATAGATTGGTAAAAGATATTTTCGATATAATGGATAAGCGTGGTGGTCCAGAACGTGTAGTTATTGCATCTACACATGGTCATTTAACTGAATTTGATGGTAAAAGCATAGAGGAAGTATCTCAAATATTGGGACTATCACCTGTTGATTCAGTTGTAGAAATATTGCTTAAATGTAAAGGTGAAGTAGCTGCGATTTATTTCTCACTACATCTTAATGATGTATACAATATTATGAAATCGATGGATATAGCAACTGGTTCAGATGGAGTAGATTTTAGTTATGATGTGACATATAACCCACATCCTAGATATTTTGGAACATTCCCTAGGTATTTGCAAACCGTAAGAGAACAAAATTTGATGCCAATAGAGGATGCAGTATATAAAATAACAGGATTACCAGCTAATATCATTCATTTACCCGATAGGGGAGTATTGGAAGTTGGTAAGGTAGCTGATATAACAGTGTTTGATTTTAATGAAGTTAGAGATATGTCCACCTTTAAGAAATCTGCGGTAAAACCAAAGGGAATTGAACACGTTTTTGTAAAAGGTAAACCAGCGCTGTTAAATGGTAAGCAAACTGAAAACATGGAAGGGAGAATAATATTAAAAACTATGTAGGAGCTATTTCCAGAATAGGGCTGATGCTATTGTAATCTGTGATACTCCAGGAGTACGTCCAACAAACCTAAGATTAAATCCTTATAAAAATGTAAGAAGACCAATTTATCCTCTAGATGATGATGTAACTTTTAATGGAATATAGTTATAGTAAAAAATAAAAAGGAGGACTAACAAATGGAAATTGAATTTGGCAGTTGGGCAATTGTACATGCACCATCATTACTAGCATTAATACCACTGATTGTTTATATAGTCATGGCATTCAGAGGTAAAAACAATGTTTCAGGATTAATTACTGGTATTGCATTAGCAGCTATTATGTTTGGATTAAATTTAAAGCAATTGGCTCAAATATTTCAAGCTGCACTTGGTTCGACAACTGTTTTGATAGGTATCATAATATTAGCAGGTGCTGGACTAGGGGTATTGATGTCCGAGACTCGTGTTACCCATACACTTGTTTACTGGATAGTAAAGAAAATAGGTGTAAATACACAGACTAAGGCAAAGTTGGCATTAGTTATCGTTTCAATACTCATCTGTGGCATGTTAGGTACTCTTGGTGGAGGAAATGCAGTTATTGCTCCTATAATGATTCCTATTATGGCTTCATTAGGAATTGCTCCTACAGTAGTTGCTGTATTGTTTAAAACAGCCGGAGAAGTTGGATTGATATTGGGACCTTTGACCGGTGTTACATTGATTACAATGGAAGTAACTGGACTATCATATGTTCAACTGTTACTTTATGCAGCATTACCATTTTCATTAGTATGGTTAATTGGTACCTGGATTGGAGTAAACCGAACACAAAAGAGATTGGAAGGCAAAGAAGTATATAAATTAAGTGATGATATCAAATCAATAGATTCAATAGAAATTCACCCAAAGGAAAAGCGCACTGCAATTGCATTCCTAATAAGTTTTGTATTGCTAGTAGTGTATGGAGTAATAACAAAACAGGGAACAAACTATGCCTTAATAGTAATGATGATATTAGCGGCAGTTATTGCAATATTTAATCGCATGGATATCGATAGCGTAATTGCTTTAATGGGAAAAGGTATGGCTTCTCAGTTTAATATGTTATTAATATTTATTACTATAGAAGTATTGTTA
>DAIUFH010000020.1:0-31591 GCA_036844705.1 Tissierella sp. | reverse complement strand
ATTTAAATCATCCAGTAAAAATTGATATAGCAGGAACAGTGGAGAGTATACAAACCATTAATAAAGAATTAATGTATAAAGCATATAATACATTTTATAACCCTGCAAATATGGTTCTATTCATTGTCGGAGATCTTTCCTTTGAGAAGATATTGGAAGTAGTGAAAAAGACAGAAAGACATTTTGATAAAGTAGATGACACAGATATGAGAATATTAGTTGATGAACCCGACAGTATAAAAGAAAAAACCATAGATGTGAAAATGCAGGTTGCCACTCCAATGTTTTATATAGGCTTTAAGGATAATGAACTTAATTTGATTGGAGAAGAATTAATTAAGAAGGATATCATCACAAATATGATTCTTGATATGATGTTTTCACCTAGCTCTAAATTTTATAACGATTTATACAATGAAGGTTTAATATATAATAGCTTTGGAGCATATTTTACCGGAAAGAAAACCTACGGACATTCTCTGGTAATTGGAGAGTCTAATAATCCTGAAAAAGTACAAGAAAGAGTTCTTGAGTTGATAAATAAAGATCCTAGTGAAAACCTATTAGAAGAGGATTTTGACAGATTAAAGAAAAAGAATCTTGGAAACTTCCTTATGGGATTTAATTCAGTTGAATTTATAGCAAATAACTTTGTTGATTTATATTTCGATCAATTTAACCTATTCGACTATTTAAATCTAGTGGAATCTATAGAGTTTAGAGATTTATTGACTAGATATAAAAACCATTTAAGACCTGAGAATATGGTTATATCTATTGTTAGACCAGCCTAGAAATTGTTTAAATTTTGTGCTATACTATGTAAATAATAGAAAGGTGGTCGAACAATGGATCCTGTTGCATTTACACTCTTTGGAATTGAAGTCAGATGGTATGGCGTATTAATAGCATCTGCTGTAGTTATTGGAACTATATTGGCATTAAGGGAAGCTAAGAAAAGAAATATTGAGGAAGATACTATAATAGATTTGTTATTATTTGCGATACCAGCTGCCATTATAGGAGCAAGACTTTATTATGTAGCATTCAGCTGGGAAAATTACAAAAATAATCCCATGGAGATATTAAATCTTCGGGGTGGTGGATTGGCAATACATGGAGTAATAATAGCAGGTGTAATTGTTGCACTAATATTCTGCAAGAAGAGAAAAATAAGCTTCTGGACAATTGGAGATATAGTTGCTCCAAGTTTGATATTAGGACAGGCAATTGGCAGATGGGGTAATTTTGCTAACCAAGAGGCACATGGTGGACCTACGAATTTACCATGGGGTATTATGGTGGATGGCGTAAAGGTACATCCGACATTTCTATATGAATCCATATGGAACTTCGGCGTATTTATATTTCTACTTTACTACTCAAGAAAAAAGGAAAAGGTTAATGGGGAAGTATTTCTTTTGTATATAATACTATATTCTGTAGCCAGATTTTTCATCGAAGGACTGAGAACAGATAGCCTTATGTTTGGACCTATAAGAGTTGCCCAGTTAATAAGCTTGTTATCAATAATAATAGGTTCATATATTTTTTACAGAAGAAGAAAATATAATTAGTTTGAATAAAATATAAAATAATACAAAAAAACAGAGTTTTCACTCTGTTTTTTTGATTTTTTGACAATAATAAATGTATATTGTCAACCAGTGTAAAAGTAGGACTAAGGTCCCGAAATAATCTAATTATTTAATGAAAGTGTAGAAGGATTTATGAAAATGGTATAGAATATAATAAATGTGGAGTGAAGTGGTGGAAAGTGGTTAGTAAATTATAAAAAGGCGGAGACTTGTATGTTTATTGGAGAATATCAACATACTTTAGATGAAAAAGGAAGGATTATAATACCTTCTAAGTTTAGGGAAGACCTGGGCTATGAATTTGTCATGACCAAAGGTTTGGATAGCTGCCTGTTTATTTATCCCAAGAAGGAATGGGAAGTTTTAGAAAACAAATTGAAAAGTCTACCACTTACTAACAAAGATGCTCGTGCCTTTATAAGATTTTTTTTCTCAGGAGCTTCTGAATGTATCTTAGATAAACAGGGCAGAGTATTAATACCATCAAATTTGCGTGACCATTCAAAATTAGAAAAAGATGCAGTTATTATTGGTGTATCAACTAGATTGGAAATTTGGAGCAAGGCTGAATGGGAAGATTATAATAGTGATGACAACCTTAGTTATGACAGTATAGCAGAAAAGATGGCTGAACTGGGAATATAACAAGGCAAAAATCATCATTGTGATGCCTAAGTAAACTCATTAGTTTACTTAGGCATAAGCGGAGGAGATTTAAATGGAGTTTAATCATGTATCAGTTTTATTGAATGAGGTTATTGAGGGCTTAAATATAAAAGAAAATGGAATTTATGTAGATGGAACTCTTGGAGGAGCAGGTCATTCGCTTGAAATAGTAAAAAGACTTAAAGACGGTAAGCTTATCGGAATAGATCAGGATTTAAATGCTCTAGAAAAAGCATCCGAGGTTTTAAAAGAGTACAAGGATAAGGTCATATTAAAACATAGCAATTATGAAAATATAGATAAGATATTAAATGAACTTGGGGTGGACAAGGTAGATGGAATACTTTTAGATATAGGGGTCTCCTCTTATCAGCTAGATGAAGAATCAAGAGGATTTTCCTACAATAAGGATGCGCCCCTTGATATGAGGATGGATAATACTAGTACTTTTACCGCATGGGATGTAGTAAACAGGTATTCTCAGGAAAAACTTGAAGAAATAATCTGGAATTATGGAGAGGATAGATGGGCTAAAAGAATAGCAGAATTCATAGTAAATGAAAGAGCAGATAATCCTATCGATACAACTCTTGAATTGGTTTCGGTTATTAAAAAGGCAATTCCTAAGGCAGTGAGAATGGAAGGGCATCACCCAGCAAAAAAAACCTTTCAAGCAATAAGAATTGAAGTAAATCGAGAGCTTGAGGTATTACAGAATTCCATATATAAAATGGTAAATTTATTGAATGTTAAAGGAAGGCTTGCCATTATAACCTTCCACTCTCTTGAGGACAGAATAGTTAAGGAGAGCTTTCGGGAGCTTTACAAAGATTGTATATGTCCTCCAGAGTATCCAAAATGTATGTGCAACAAGAAAAGAGAGATAGAAATTATAACGAGAAAGCCAATAGTGCCAAAACAGAGTGAATTGGAAGTAAATAGCAGAGCTCGTTCTGCAAAACTACGAATTGCTGAAAAACTTTAGGTATAAAAGTACAAGGGGGAGAATAAGTTGTTAGTAGCTAGAGCTGATTATAATTATGAACCGAATTATTTGGAAGAGTTACAACCCAAAAAGACCTCTAAAAAAGTAAAGAAAAAGAAATCATTAAATAAAAAAATGTACTTATATATGGTAATAATTATATTGTTAACTAGTTTGTTTATTTTAACGAGATATGCTAAAATAACAGAGGTCAGAATAGAAATTTCAAAATTGGAAAATGAAGTTTCAGAATTACAAAAGGTTAAATTAAATTTAGAAGGGGATATTGAATCCCTAAAGAGCACTACTAAAATAAGTGAAGAAGCTATCAACAATCTTGGTATGATATTTCCAAAAGAGGGACAGATAGTATATGTATCAGTAAATGATGATCAGGAAGTGGAAGTTGCAGACAATAGCCTATCAAGTATAATCAAGAAAGCTTTTAAATAGGCTGTAATAAGGGGGGTTGAGCTTGCGGTCACCTAACAAATCTACTAAGAATAGACTTCGCTTTGTATTAGGTGTAGTAGTTATCGTAGTTTTGGGACTAACGGGCAGGTTGCTTTATCTTCAAGTTTTTAATAATGATGAATTAAAAAAAGGTGCTTTAGAACAATGGACTAAAGGAATAGATATAAAGTCTAATAGAGGCATTTTATATGATAGAAAAGGTAAAAAACTGGCAGTTAGTGTTACTGCGTACACAGTTTGGGCTACTCCCGCTGATATAAAGGATGCAGAAGGTTCTGCTAAATCCATTGCGGAAATTCTTGAAATGGATGAGCAGGAGGTATATGAAAAAATAACTAAAAATACTAGTGTAGAAAAGATTAAACAATGGATAAGTCGAGAAGATGCATTAGAACTAAGAAAATTGGGAATAAGAGGATTGACTATAATAGATGATAGTAAAAGATATTATCCATATGGAAATTTTGCATCATATATTTTAGGCTTTACAGATGTAGATAATAATGGTTTAGATGGCATTGAAAAGACCTTTGATAAGTATTTAGCTGGGATTCCAGGTAAATGGGTAAAGACTACAGATGCTGCAAATAGACAATTACCTTATGATGGTGAGAAAATTTATGACGCAGAAGATGGTTTATCTGCAGTTTTAACAATAGATGAAATTATTCAGCATTTTGCTGAAAAAGCTGCTGAAAAGGCCTTGTTAGACAATGGGGCTAAAAATGTCTCTATAATTGTAATGGATCCTTTCACAGGAGACATACTAGGTTTGGCCAATAAGCCTGACTTTGATCCAAATACTCCAAGAGAGCCTCTAGATGATAAACAAAAGGAAGAGTGGGGTAATTTGCCAACAGACCAATTGCAAAATAAGTGGTATAACATGTGGAGAAACTTCGCCATAAGTGACATCTATGAACCTGGTTCTACTTTTAAGGTAGTAACAGCGGCTGCTGCGTTGGAGGAGGGTTCTGCAAACCTAAATACTCATTATTTTTGTAATGGGTTCGTTAGAGATATAAAGGGCGTAGAATTAAAATGTGCAAGCTGGTACAATCCACATGGTGATCAGGATTTTAGAGAAGCAATTAATAATTCATGTAATGTTGCATTTGTAAATATGGGTAGGCAGGTAGGCAAAGAGAATATGCTTAAATATATAAAGGCATTTGGTTTTGGTGAAAAATCAGGAATCGATTTATTGGGTGAACAACCTGGTATCATTCCGGCAAATACAGATGTTATAAAGGAAGTAAATCTTGCTACAATGTCATATGGACATGGAATAGCTGTTACTCCTATTCAAATGATAAATGTTTTTTCCACTATTGCAAATGGTGGCAATCTAATGAAGCCTAGACTTGTCAAGGAGCTTATTGATCATGAGGGAAAAGTAATTAATACTTTTCCACCTGAAGTAAAAAGAAAGGTATTATCGGATAAAACAGCAGAGACTATGCGTGACCTTCTAGAAAGTGTAGTAGCAGAAGGAACTGGTAAACGAGCTTATATACCAGGATATAGAGTTGGGGGCAAGACGGGAACTGCTTTTAAGATTATAGATGGTCGGTATGCAAATGGTAAATATATAGCATCCTTTGGAGCTATAGCACCAGCTGATGATCCAAAGATTGCTGTATTGGTCATTATAGATGAACCAAGTGGGGTATACTATGGTGGTACAATAGCCGGACCAGTAGTTTACAGTATTATCAATGATACGTTAAATTACTTAGAGGTAGAACCTGTATTTACCGATGAAGAGTTAGAAGCTATTGAAGAGAAAATTGTAGTACCCGATGTAAGAAATAAAAAGATTTCAGAAGGAGGTAAGCTTTTAGCAGATCTTGGACTTAGATATACTACTGAGTATCAGGAAATCACGACAGAATCTGTTATTTTAGACCAATTCCCACTTCCGGGAGTAGAGGTGCTAAAAGGCTCAATCATTGATTTATATTTAAATAAAAGGCCTTCAGCTATGATTATGCCAGATTTACTGGGGAAGACAAAGGATGAGGTAATGATTACCTTAGATGAACTTAATCTACAATATACATTGAATGGCTCTGGAAAAGCAACAGGTCAGAATCCAGCACCAGGTGAAAAAATAAGCGGAGAAGTCAATATTGTTGTTGATTTTTCCAATTAAGGATAATTGTTAAGAGGCGACTATTTTAGTTGCCTTTTAATTAATTTGGTGTGCAAGGAGGAATTAATATGAATCTTGTTGAACTATTCGGAGACTATCCAATCTTGAAAACAGTCGGAGAAATGAATAAAGACATACTCGGAATAAAGCATGATTCCAGAAAAATAAAGCTGAATGAATTATTTATAGCTAAAAAAGGATTTACTAAAGATGGTCATAAGTTTATCAATGAGGCTATAAAGAATGGAGCTAGTACAATACTTCTTGATGAAATGACTGAAACAATACCGGGTATAACATATATTTTAGTTAAGGATACATATGATGCAGTAAGCTACATAAGCTCAAGATACTTTGATGAACCAAGCAAAAAGATGACTATGGTAGCAATAACTGGGACCAATGGAAAGACCTCTACATCATATTTGATACAAAGCATATTAAATGCAAATTGTATTAATACAGGTATTATTGGAACCCTAGGTGTAAAAATAGACGATAATCTGAACAAATTAGAAAATACAACTCCAGAACCGATATCTTTACATTATAATCTGTATAAAATGGTAAAAGCTAATATTAAGGCTTGCGCAATGGAAGTTTCTTCACATGCTTTAGAGCTAAAAAGAGCTGAATATATAGATTTTGATATTGGAGTATTTACTAATTTGACTAAGGATCATTTAGATTATCATAAATCTATGGATAATTATTTTCATAGCAAATTAAAGCTATTCTATAAGACAACAAAATATAATATTATAAATATAGATGATGTTTATGGAAGAAAAATTATAGATGAAGCGGGCAATAGAGTACATTTACTTACATATGGTATTGAAAATAATGCTGATATAGTTGCTAAAGATATTAATTATAGAATGGATAAAGTAAGTTTTTCACTAAACTTTAATGGGTATGATGTCGACATAATACTCAATATGCCAGGTAAGTTCAGTATTTATAATGCACTAGCAGCAGCATCTGTAGGGGTCGCATTAGGTATTGATTTATGGACAATAAAAGCCGGACTTGAAGCAGTTGAGGGCATAAAAGGACGTTTTGAAATTGTTCCTACAAATAGAGATTTTTCTGTTATAATAGATTTTGCACATACAGCTGACGGTTTGGAAAAGGTACTAAAAGTCATTCATCAGTTTGCAGAGGGTAGGATTATTGTTGTCTTTGGTGCAGGTGGAAATAGAGATCGCACTAAAAGACCTGATATGGGAATGGTAGTTGGATTAAATGCTGATTTTGCCGTAATTACATCTGATAACCCTAGAAATGAAGAACCAAGTGCAATTATAGAAGATATACTTACAGGTATAAAAAATACAAAAATAGAGTATAAGGTAATTATAGATAGAAAAGAGGCAATTGAATATGCCCTTAAAATAGCCAGAACAAATGATATAATTTTATTGGCAGGAAAAGGACATGAAACCTATACTATTTTTAAAGATAATATTTATCCTTTAGATGAACGTCAGATTGTATTGGATTATTTAGATATTATTTAGCTAACATGAGAGGAGATTTATAACAATGGAGTACTTTCACATAATAAGAACAATAATTATATCATTCATAATAAGTTTATTATTAGGTCCTTTAATAATTCCAATTTTAAAAAGATTAAAGGTTGGTCAAAGCATTAGGGAAGAAGGACCTAAATCCCATTTATCCAAATCTGGAACTCCTACGATGGGTGGTATAATTATATTTATGGCATTATTGATTACGGTCGTTACATCTGGACTTATAACCAAGGACATAATACTATTGATTGTTTCGACCCTTGGTTTTGGACTTATAGGATTTTTAGATGATTATATAAAAATAATAAAAAAAAGAAATTTAGGATTGAGAGCTTATCAAAAGCTTATAGCTCAAATAATATTAGCAGTCATTTTAGCTATTTATCAATCTAATACGTCAGCAGTGGGAACAAAAATTATAATTCCGTTTCTCCCAGATCATTATTTAGATTTAGGGATTTTATATATTCCTTTCATCGTATTTGTAGTTGTTGGCACAGTTAATAGCGTTAATTTGACAGATGGACTGGATGGCTTGGCAACAGGTGTTTCCATAATAGTTTTATCATTTTTCAGTTTAGTAGCATTGAATTGGGGCTTAGATAGTATTTCTATATTTTCATCTGCATTGATAGGCGCATGTCTCGGGTTTTTAATACATAATGCCCATCCAGCAAAGGTGATTATGGGAGATACAGGTTCATTGGCTTTAGGAGGAGCAATTTCCGGAATAGCAATTTTGATGAATTTACCATTGATATTACCAATAGTAGGTGGTATTTTCTTTATAGAAACATTATCTGTCATAATCCAGGTAGTATCATTTAAGCTTACTGGGAAAAGAGTATTTTTAATGTCCCCTTTACATCACCATTACGAACTAAAGGGATGGAAGGAAACTAAAGTAGTAGGAGTATTCTGGTTTGTAACAGCTATACTATGTATTATTGGAATAATTAGCTTAAAAATCTAAATTAAGAAAGTAAGGTGTTCTTATGAACCTTAAAAATAAAAAAGTATTGGTACTTGGTTTAGGTATAACTGGAATCTCAACAATAAAAGCACTTGATAAATTAGGAGCCGATATTGTATTAAGCGATAAAAAGACAGAGGAAGATTTAAAGGATGTATTGAATAAAATAAATTATATATCGATGGAGAAGCATTTAAATACCGATGAATTTGATTTACAAGGAATTGATTTAATTATTAAAAGCCCTGGTATTCCTCCTTTTGTAAAATTGCTTAAGATTGCAAATGAAAATGGGATTGAAGTCATTACGGATATTGAATTTGCATATAGAGTTTCCCAAAATAAAAATTTTATTGCTATAACAGGTACCAATGGAAAAACAACTTCGACTATGTTAACAGGTGAGATTTTGAGAAAAGCTAAGATTAAAACACATGTAGTCGGAAATATTGGAACAGGGATAATGGATAAAATTTTAGAGGCTGGAAATGATGATGTATTCGTAACGGAATTGAGTAGCTTTCAGCTAGAGCATACATCTACTTTCAAACCTAAAATAGGGCTTATTACAAATATTACACCTGATCATTTAGATTGGCATGGTTCATTTGAAAATTATAGAGATGCTAAGTTAAAGATATTTAGAAACCAGGATAAGATGGATTATCTGATATTGAATTATGATGATATAAATCTTAGAGGATTAAAAAACAAGGTTAAAAGTAAAGTAATATATTTTAGTACAAAAGAAAAACTTCAGGAAGGGATTTATGCAGACGAAGAATATATAATAATAAATTATCACAATGATTCCTTGAAATTGATGAGATGTGATGAATTAAAGATATTAGGTAAACATAATCTTGAAAATGCACTAGGTTGTATTGGAATTGCCATAGCTATGGGTATTAGCATCGATATATTAAAGGAAGCATTGAAAACTTTTCAAGGTGTTGAACATAGGCTGGAATTTGTAGCTACATGGGATGGAATCACCTTTTATAATGATTCCAAGGGAACAAACCCGGATGCAAGTATGAAGGCTGTAGAGGCTGTAAAAAAGCCTATTATATTGATAGCCGGAGGTTATGATAAGGGTTCAAGTTATGATGAATTTATAAGGTCTTTTAATGGGAAGGTAAAGACACTGATTCTATTAGGTCAAACTAAGGAAAAGATAAAAGAAGCTGCAATGGCCAATAATTTTACAAATTTCTTCTTAGTCAACAATATGAAGGAAGCTGTAGGGGTTTCCTCAAAAATAGGTATACAAGGCGATAATGTATTATTATCTCCTGCATGTGCCAGCTGGGGAATGTATAAAAATTATGAAGAAAGAGGTAAAGATTTTAAAAAAGAAGTCTTTGATCTAATGGAGTGATGTTATGGAGAAAGGTAAAAAAATTACAAAAAGGAAATCCGTTGATTTTATATTATTAATTGCCACTGTATCACTTGTATTCATAGGAATAGTTATGGTATTCAGCTCGAGCTGGCCTGAGGCTATGGTGGAATTCGATAATGGCTATTATTTTTTGAAAAAGCAATTGCAATCATCTATTGCAGGATTTGCTGCAATGATCATATGCATGAATATTAATTACAAATTCTTTAAAAAATATGCTTTGCCACTCTTTTTATTGGCTCAATTCTCAGGACTTTTATTATTTACGCCTTTAGGTTTAGAGTTAAAAGGAGCGACCAGATGGATAAATCTAGGATTTACAACTTTTATGCCTTCTGATGCAATTAAAATAGGTTCTGTAATATTTTTTGCAAAGTTTTTGGCTGATCGTAAAGATAATCTTGGAACATTATTAAAAGGTACAATACCTGCAATATTTTTAATTGGAATATCATGTATTATTATTCTTATGCAGCCAGACTTAGGTACTACAGTAACTCTTGGAGCTACATTGATGGCCATGTTCTTTGTTGCAGGTATGAAGATTTCACATCTTGTTTTTATGGTCGGTGGTGCTGCTGGATTTCTGTTTTATGCTATTACAGGTGAAGGAAATGAATACAGGATGAGACGATGGACAACATTTTTAGATCCATTCAAAGACAAATTAGGTGATGGATGGCAGGTGGTGCAGTCACTTTATGCATTAGGCTCAGGAGGACTATTTGGTTTAGGTTTAGGAAAGAGCAGACAGAAGTTTTTCTACATTCCTGAAGCATATAATGATTTTATTTTTTCAATTATAGGAGAAGAATTGGGCTTAGTGGGAACCTTGCTGGTTTTATTCCTGTTTTTCGTAGTTATTTGGAGAGGTATAATCATTGCATTAAAAACAGAGGATTTGTTTGGATGCTATTTAGCTTCTGGAATCACAGCTCTTATTACTGTTCAATCCCTAATTAATATTGCAGTAGTTACATCTTCTATCCCTACTACCGGAATTACTTTACCATTTATAAGCTATGGAGGAACATCATTATTATTCTATATGGCTTCTATAGGGATACTGTTAAACATCTCAAGATATGCAAAATTAGATAGGAGTTGATCAAATGAAATATTTGATAACTGGTGGAGGAACAGGTGGACATATATATCCTGCATTAGCCATTGCCAGTGAAATTAAAAGTAAACATCCGGAGGCTGATATATTATATATAGGAACTAAAACAGGATTAGAGGCTGAATTAGTACCCAAAGCTGGAATAAAATTTAGTACCATAAGGGTTAAGGGGATGCCCAGAAGATTGAATAAATCTTCTTTTGTTGCACTGAGAGAATTGATTTATGGGTTAGGTGAATCAAAAAAGATAATTAAGGAATATAAGCCTGATGTTGCTATAGGGACAGGTGGTTATGTAAGTGGACCTGTAATTTATATGGCATGCAAGTATAAAATACCAGCCCTTATTCATGAACAAAATGCCTTTCCTGGTATTACCAATAAAATACTTTCAAGATACGTAAACAAAATTGCTGTTACTTTTGATGAAGCAAGGAATTATTTTAAATATCCTGACAATGTTATAAAAACCGGCAATCCAATTAGAAAAGAAATACTTGAAATAAATAAGACAATTGCTTATTCTAAATTGAATATAAGACCTGATAAACCATTTATACTCTCTTTTGGTGGGAGTGGAGGTCAAAAGAAGCTAAATGATTGTATCTTTGATATAATAAAGAATTATAAGACTTCTGATAATTATCAGCTTATCCATGTTACTGGCACAAGGATGTATGACGAGTTTAAATTAAAATTAAAAAAACAAAATATACAATTACCTCCTGATATTAGAGTATTACCTTATTTTTATGATATGCCTGATGCTTTAAATATTGCCAATCTTATAGTAACGAGTGCAGGAGCAATAACGCTTTCTGAAATATCAGCTGTTGGGGTACCAAGTATTCTGATACCAAAGGCTTATACTGCTGAAAATCATCAGGAATTTAATGCACGAGCCTTTGAAAAAAAAGGTGCTAGTATTCTAATACTGGAAAAGGACCTAAATAGTGAAATATTATTAAATAGAATACAAGAATTAATTGATGATAAAGAAGAACTTTTAAATATGTCGATTAACAGCAAAAAGATGGGTAATATTAATGCAACAAGTCTAATTGTGTCAGAAATAGATAAACTTATTAAAAAAAAGTAACCCCAATATTTCCATTGCATAGTATAAACATATAGTGCAATGGAGGTGGGTTAATGGAAAAGTATATCATCCATGGAGGTCATAGGCTTTCAGGTGAAATAAGTATACAAGGAGCAAAAAACTCAGTTCTACCAATATTAGCTGCTACAGTTATTTCAGGAAAAGTTAGTACTATATTCAATATCCCAAAGTTAAGGGATGTAGATATGATGATACAGATACTTTCATCGTTAGGAGCAAAAATTACTCCTGATGGAAATACAATTACTGTTGATTCTTCTTCAATAAGCAATTTAGAATTGCCTGAAGAGTTTGTAAGAGAAATGAGATCATCTATTATAATAATGGGTGCAATGCTAGCAAGATTTGGAGAGGTAAAGATTGCATATCCTGGTGGATGTGAAATAGGACCTAGACCAATTGATTTGCACCTAAAGGCTTTAAGACATATGGGCGCAGTAATTGATGAAGCTCATGGATTTTTAGACTGTAAGACAACAGGACTTAAAGGTTGTGATATTCAACTGGATTATCCTTCAGTAGGTGCAACTGAAAATATAATGCTTGCAGCAGTGACAGCTGAAGGCATTACAACTATAAGAAACGCTGCAAGGGAACCAGAATTGATTGATTTACAGCATTATTTAAATAGTGCCGGAGCAAAAGTCAATGGAGCTGGTACAAGTATTATTACTATTGAAGGCGTCAAATCTCTAAATAGTTGCGAACATAGAATTATTCCTGATAGAATTGTAGCTGGAACATATATGACAGCTGCTGTAATTACAAAAGGTGAAGTAATTGTTAAAGACATTGTAACAGACCATTTATTAAGTATCATCTCTAAATTGAGAGAAGCTGGTGCAATTATATATGCTAATGGTGATTCTCTAAAGGTAATTGGACCAAATAAATTATATTCCATAGAAATGTTACAAACACTTCCATATCCTGGATTTCCTACTGATATGCAAGCACAGTTTATGACATTGTTGACCATAGCTAGTGGGACTAGTGTTGTAAATGAGACGATTTTTGAGAACAGATTTAAGCATGCTGAGGAATTGACTAGGATGGGAGCTAATATTAAGACGTTTGGTAAAGTTGCAGTTATAAAAGGAGTTAAGGAATTGACTGGAGCAAAAGTTTCAGCCAAAGATTTAAGGGGAGGAGCAGCATTGGTATTGGCAGGATTAGTAGCGCAAGGTACTACTGATATAGATAATATATATCATATAAATCGCGGCTATGAAAATATGGATATAAACCTAAGAAAATTAGGTGCTTATATTAGAACATTAAAATAGCAGCTTTTGCTGCTGGATAAGTGTGGGACAACTATTGAGGTGATACAATGAAAAAACCCACAAGAGTAGAAAAAAAGAGAAGAAGAAAGAGAATGATGTTCAGATTGATATTGATGCTATCTTTGGTATCATTTGGAACTGCTTTTATGGTCAAATCTGATTTTTTTAATATTAAAAAAGTAAATGTTGATGGAAATAACATATTGACTGATGATATAATAATAAAGGCTTCTACAATAAATATTGGCGAAAATATCTATAAAATAAAAAAATCTGATGTTTTGAATAATATTGAATCCTTATCATATGTTAAGTCAGCTAATATTAAGCGAAAATTGCCTGATACAATTAATATCAATATAGAGGAAAGGAAGAGAGTCGTTCAACTAAAAATGCTTTCAAACTATATGTTGATAGATAATGAGGGTTATGTTCTTGAGGTATCGGACACAAGGGTGGACGAGCTACCTTGCTTTGTAGGTTTCAATATCGAAAATCTTGAACCAGGAAATAAAATTTCAAATGATGAAATAGGAATGAAATTATTAGATTTTTTTAATGAAGATGAGTTAATTCCAACAATTAGTGCAATGAATACAATTAATTATGATACAAATGAAGAAATTAATATTGATTTAAATAATAGCATTAGTGTTGCCTTTGGACCCCTATATAATGTAAAATATAAGTTAAGATTATTAGATAAGATTTTAAATGATATTGAAAAAAAACAATTAAAGTGTAATATGATTATTATGAATAAAGGCGAAAACCCTATTCTTGTATTGGATGATTAATAGGAGGGATAAAATGAAAAAATCTCGGGATATTGCAGCCTTAGTTTTAGTGTCAATTTTCCTTGGCTTGATTTTATCCATTCAGTTTAAAACAATTAGTAAATCTGTTGGGGAGGGAATATTACCTACACAAAGAGCTCAACAATTAGCAATAGAATTAAAAAAGGCTCAGTCTGAAAAGGAAGCTCAAACTAATAGAATTGAAGAACTGGAAAATAAAATAGAGCAATATGAAAAAGGTGGAGTTGAAGATAATCTTTATGCAGAAAATCTTTATAATGATGCTATGAAATATAGAATGCTGGCAGGATATGTGGATTTAAATGGCGAAGGAATCGTCTTGGAAATAAATGACCCTCCTGCAGATGTTCAATATGGAGAAGGATATAGTATAATAGATGAGCTTGATTTGATACTTCAGGTTGTTAGTGTTCTAAATGCAGCTGAAGCAGAAGCTATTTCTATAAACGATCAAAGATATACAGCATTTACTGAAATAGTTAGGGCAGGTAATCATATAGAAATAAATGGTGTTTCAAAAAGCTCACCAATAATTATAAAAGCTATAGGAAATCCTGATACCTTAGAATCAGCTTTGGCAATTAAGTGGGGTATAGTATGGCAACTCCGAAATTATGGGTATATTGTAAATTTAACACAAGATAGAAATATTACAATTCCTAAATATAGTAAAATTAAAACATTTATTTATGCTAATCCTGTTGAAGAAATAGTTAATTGATTGGAGGAATAATATGAAAAATAGTAACCCAAAAATCATATTAACGTTATTTAGTATATTGATTGGTGTTCTTATAGCGACACAAATGAGAATGAAAGTAGAGTCTATAGCACCAGTTACTCTAAAATCTATTCAGGATATTAAAGTTGAAATAAACTCAACGAATAATGAAATTATAGAATTAGAGAAATTAATTAAGCAAAGAGAAGATGAACTTGCAATTATTGAAAATATATCAATGGGTGATCAAAATATTGTAGATATTCTTAAAGAAGATATCAAACTAAATAAAGTAATTTCTGGGAGATCACCTTTGGAAGGACCTGGCATCAGAATTACAATGTTTGATAATATGAATAGTGAAATAGTAGGATTTGATATAGAGGATGCTCTTATACATGATGTAGATATCCTCAATATAATAAATGATTTAAAGATTGCAGGGGCTGAGGCCATAAGTATAAATAATCAAAGAGTTGTATCCACCTCTGAAATTAAATGTGGTGGTCCTGTTATAAGAATTAATGGTAGAAGCATAGGTACACCATTTGTTATAAAGGCAATAGGAGATCCCAAGGTCTTAATGGCATCTGTCAATGCACCTGGAACATATGGAGATACATTAAAATCTGTATATTTAATGGGATTTGAACCAGAGATTCAGGATAAGGTCACAATTCCTGCCTATAGTGGCAGTTATAGCTATACCTATGCAAAACCAGTTGGAGAAGGTGATTAAATGTTTTTTGCACTTATTGGTATATTAATCGGAGCAATAATTGGATTTTTATTGCCATACACTTATAATACTGCATATTCATTATATATTTCAGTTGCAATATTAGCCTGTTTAGATTCTGTATTTGGCGGTATTAGAGCAAATTTAGAAAATAATTTCAGTATAACAATTTTTCTTTCCGGTTTTTTTGGCAATGCCATATTAGCCGCTTTCTTGGCCTATATCGGAGATCGACTAGGAGTTCCATTATATTATGCAGCAATTTTTACATTTGGTGGTCGGTTATTTGATAACTTTGGTGCTATAAGAAGGATTTGGTTGCGAAAGAGAAAATCTATACAATAACATAGTCAAAGAACACAAATTGATAAGGGGGCCTTAAAATGTTTGATTTTGATATTGATGTTGAGCAATTCGCTAAAATTAAAGTAATTGGTGTAGGTGGCGGAGGAAATAATGCAGTTAACAGAATGATAGATAGTGGCGTTAGAGGTATAGAATTTATTGCATTGAATACAGACAGACAAGCTTTGTATTCGTCTAGAGCAGAAATCAAGATTCAAATTGGAGAAAAGATTACCAAAGGATTAGGAGCAGGAGCAAATCCCGAAATAGGATCCAAAGCCGCTGAAGAAAATAGAAATGATATAATGGAAGCTATAAAAGGAACTGATATGATATTTATTACTGCTGGAATGGGTGGAGGTACAGGTACAGGTGCGGCTCCTATTGTTGCAGAAATAGCTAAAGAATTAGGAATTTTAACTGTTGGAGTTGTTACAAAACCATTTACATTTGAAGGTAAGAAAAGATTGACCCAAGCAGAAAGTGGTATTATTGAGTTGAAAGATAAGGTTGATACTCTTGTAACTATACCTAATGACAGATTATTGCAAGTAGCAGATAAAAAGACAACTATGTCACAGGCCTTTATGATGGCTGATGAAGTATTGCAACATGGTATACAAGGCATATCTGATTTAATATCAGTGCCTAATTTAATAAATCTTGATTTTGCAGATGTTAAGACAATTATGCAGGATAAAGGAATTGCACATATGGGTATTGGAGCAGCTTCTGGAGATAATAGAGCTACTGATGCCGCTAAACTAGCTATTAAGAGTCCATTGCTTGAAACATCAATAGAAGGAGCTAAATCAGTTTTATTAAATATAACAGGTGGTGGAGATTTAGGAATATTTGAGGTAAATGAAGCAGCAGACTTAATTAGACAATCTGTTGACCAAGACGCAAATATTATATTTGGTGCAGGAATTGACGAAAGCCTTGGAGATTCAATTAAGATTACAGTCATTGCTACTGGATTTGAGGATAATGGAAGCTCAATAAAATCGTCAAAAGAAAAAAATGCAACTAAAAAAGATTCAAAGGGTCTTGATGATATACATATTGATGGGTCATTAGATGACTTAGATATACCAATTTTTTTAAGAAAAAGAGATAAAAAGTAATATATAAATGTTGAAAAGCGTATCTTATTGTAGAAGATACGTTTTTTTTTCTTTACTAAATTGACATATTTCTCAATAGAAATAATTTATAATTAAGAATATAACTTGAGAAGAGGTAGGAATATTGAATGTATATAGTTTTAGAGTATTTACTTTTAGAAAACTTTATCATTAATTTTTTCATACTTTATTTAAATAAGTTATTTTTAAAAATTGATTCAAAAAATACTAAAATAATCTTAGGATCATTGGTGGCATCTATATATTCTTTAGTATTTTTTTATCCAGCAACATATTTTTTATCCAGACCGATATTTAAGTTACTATTTTCGATGCTATTGATTAGAATCAGTTTTAAATATTATAATCTAAAAATATTTTTAAAAGAATTATTGGGTTTTTACATTATATCCTTTATATTTGCTGGTGCAACTTTAGGGGCATATTATACTTCTAGTAATCTTAGCACTATATTGAACAAGAAAATAGATGTATTTGACGGATTTCCAGTTATATATCTTATACTGGGGGTTACAGCAAGTATATTTATTGGTAAGATCACCTTTACATATTTCAATCAAAGAAGCATTAAAGCAAACTATATAGCTGATGTGCTCATAAAGTATAGAGGTAAACAAATAATTATTAAGGCGCTGATAGATACTGGACATTCCCTCATAAATCCATTTACAGGGGATAGTGTTATGGTAGTCGAGTATGAAGTGCTTAAAAAGATTTTACCAGAATCAGTAAATGAGCTGATAATTGAAAATGACAAATCAGATTTCAAGAATATGGAATTGATTTTAACAAGTTTGCAGGATGAAATTAAACTGACTATGATACCATATAACTCCGTAGGTAAGCATGGCATATTATTTGCTTTTAAGCCTGATTCGGTAAATGTTTACTATATGGATAAAGAAATAATTATGGACAATATTCTAGTTGGGATATATTCAGGTTTTCTTTCAAAAGAGATGGGATATAGTGGTTTATTGCATTACGAATTAATAGATGGAGGCGTGGAAAATGAGTGTATTGAAGTACAAAATTAAATTATTTATATTTAAGATTTTAAGTAAATTAAATTTACTTGAGCGAATAGATTATATAGGTACAGGTGAATCATTACCTCCCCCTTTAAAGCCGGAAGAAGAAAGCTTTTATTTAGAAAATTTAAAAAATGACGAATCAATAAAAGGAATTTTAATAGAAAGAAATTTAAGACTCGTTGTATATATTGCTAGAAAGTTTGAAAATACAAAGGTTTCTATAGAGGATTTGATCTCGATTGGTACTATAGGATTGATAAAGGCCGTAAATACATTTGACCCAGATAAGAAAATTAAGCTGGCTACATATGCATCTAAATGTATTGAAAATGAAATATTGATGTATTTGAGGAAAACAAGTAAAATTAGAAATGAAATATCCTTTGATGAGCCATTAAATACTGACTGGGATGGTAATGAACTCCTGCTATCCGATATATTGGGAACGGATAGTGATGTAATATATAAATATTTAGAGGATGAAGTCGATAAGACTTTGCTAAATAATGCCATTGAAAAGCTCTCTAATAGAGAAAAAACCATAGTCGAATTGAGATTTGGGCTTACTAGTGGAATAGAAAAAACTCAAAAGGAAGTAGCTGATCTTCTTGGAATTTCTCAATCCTATATATCAAGGCTAGAAAAAAGGATTATAAAAAGACTCCGTAAGGAAATGGGAAGACTGATATAAAGATATTATTTCGATAATATCTTTTTTATTTTGGGACAAAGTAACAGAGTATAAAATAAACTATGAAGGAAATAATTTTAAGGAAAGGGGAACTTCGACATGAAAGGATGAATTTGATGCATATATCTAAGGTTGAAATTTGTGGGGTAAATACTGCCAAATTACCTGTTCTAACCAATGAAGAAATGCAGAAATTGTTTATTAAAATAAAGGATGGAGATCTATCTGCAAGAGAAACCTTTATTCAAGGTAATCTAAGGCTTGTCTTAAGTATTATTCAAAGATTTAATAGGAGAGGAGAACCGGTAGATGATTTATTTCAGGTAGGTTGTATAGGACTGATAAAAGCTATAGACAATTTTGATTTAAGCCAGAATGTAAGATTTTCAACCTATGCTGTTCCAATGATAATAGGAGAAATTCGAAGATATTTAAGAGACAATAATTCAATTAGGGTCAGTAGATCACTTAGAGATATAGCATATAAGGCATTGCAGGCAAGAGATCAACTGGTTCATAAGAATTCTAAGGAACCAACTGTAAGTGAAATAGCAGATCTTCTTGGATTGTCCAAGGAGGAAGTAGTTTTTGCATTAGAAGCGATACAAGAGCCTATTTCCTTATTTGAACCTATATACCATGATAGTGGGGATGCCATATTCGTCGTAGATCAAGTTAAGGATGATAAGGAAGAAGATGAATTATGGTTAAGAGATATTACCCTGAAGGAAGCAATGGACAAATTAAACACTAGAGAAAAGGAAATTTTAAATTTAAGATTTTACGAAGGGAAGACTCAGATGGAGGTAGCAGATGAAATAGGAATATCTCAGGCACAAGTTTCCCGATTAGAAAAAAATGCACTTAGACAAATGAGAAAGTACGTATAAATAATTCCACCAAATTAATGTAATATTTTATAGTCTATAAGTATATATCTATATAAATAACATTAATGAGGTGGGGTTATGTTAAAATTATCAGATATTCGTGAAAAGGAAGTAATAAACCTTTTTAATGGACAAAGAATGGGTTATATTACTGATTTTGAAATTAATTTAGAAAATGGAACATTAACAGGAATAGTATTATCTGGAGAAAGTAAAGTAATGAGTTTTTTTACCAAGGCTAATGATATCTATGTTGAATGGAGTAAAATCATTAAAATTGGGAACGACACAATTTTAATAAACTATAAGGATGAATAATATTAGACAATCATAATCTCTTATAATATAATATGGGTATTAGAATAGGAGGTAAGTCTTATGAAATGCCCATTTTGTGAATATTTAGAATCAAAAGTAGTAGATTCAAGACCTACTGATGAAGGACAAGCCATAAGAAGAAGAAGGGAATGTATGAGATGTGGCAGACGTTTTACAACTTATGAAAAAATAGAAGAAATTCCTATTATTGTAGTGAAGAAGGATGGAAACAGACAGGCTTATGATAGAAATAAGTTGCTAAATGGTATATTGAAATCTTGCGAGAAAAGACCTGTTCCAATGAGTGTCATAGAACAAATAGTTGACGATATTGAAAAGAACTTATCTAACTCTTTAGAGAAAGAGATTACTTCTGTTAGTATTGGGGAAATGGTAATGAATAAATTAAAAGACATTGATGAAGTTGCCTATGTCAGATTTGCATCCGTATATAGACAATTTAAGGATGTAAACTCATTTATGGATGAGCTTAAGAAGATTTTAGATGAAGGTCAAAGAAAGTGATTATTGATATGTAAAAAGTTTCTTAAGCTACAATTCTAGGAGGTAAATTATGGGATATCCAAGACTAATTGTAGATACAAAAAAAATTTTTAATAATGTTAAGACTTTAGTTAAGATGTCAAATAGAAATGGAATAGATATAGCAGGTGTGACAAAAGGTTTTTGCGCCAATACAGATATTGTATCTTCCTATGTTAAAGGTGGAGTTAAGTATCTTGCAGATTCTAGGATTAGTAACTTAAAAAAGCTGAAAGCCTTTGATTTACCCAAAATGTTACTTAGATTACCAATGATATCGGAGGCCGAAGATGTTGTAAAATATTCTGATATATCCTTAAATTCGGAAGTAGATACAATAAAATCTATTTCAAAGGCTGCAATTAAGTTGAATAAAGAACATGAAATCATATTTATGGTTGATTTAGGAGATTTAAGAGAGGGATATATTAACGAGGATGATTTGTACGAGGCTATAGAGAAGACTAAAGATCTCAAAGGAATAGTTATCCTTGGATTAGGTGTTAATTTTACTTGCTATGGAGGAGTAATACCAAATAAAAGGTTAGTTGAGAAACTTGTAAATATAAGTAAAGAGATTGAAGATAGATTTAATCTAAAACTACAGATAATTTCAGGAGGAAATTCCAGCTCAATTTATATGCTTAATAATAAGGATGATATCAAGGGAATCACAAATTTGAGACTTGGTGAGGCACTTATTTGCGGTACAGAATCTGCTTATGGAAGACGAATCGAAGGAACTTATAATGATGCCTTTACACTCGAAGTAGAAATAATTGAAATAAAGGAAAAGCCTTCTGTACCTACAGAAGAAATAGGCAGGGATGCTTTTGGCAAAGTACCTATGTTTATAGATAGGGGGATACGAAAAAGAATACTTTGTGCTATTGGAAAGCAGGATGTAGATTTTGATACTATTTATCCATTTGATAAAGACCTTATAGTTTTGGGCGGTAGTTCAGATCATTTGATTCTGGATGGAAGTGACAGCAAGATCGATTACAAAATAGGTGACATTATTAGCTTTAATATTCATTATGTAAGCATATTAAGACTTATGACAAGTGAATATATTGAAAAAGTAATCATATAAATAATTACTAATAAATTTAGTAATTATTTTTGTTTTAAAGGAGGAGAAAAGGTTTTCATATTGAATATATATATATACAAAAATATTTATTAAATGATAAATTTTGACAAAAAATATAATAGGGGGTGTTGAAGATAAAAAACATCATATTATATAAAAATTCTTCATAGTCATTGTTAGTTTTTTAAGTGTTTTGACATTATATCTCTTTACTTTAAGAGACGAATATTATAAAGGGGGAGTACACGATGGAAGCGGGATTTAGTTCATTAGTTGTTATGATCATTAGTATAATAGTTTTGGTTTACACAATTATGAAACTTAAGATTCACCCATTCTATGCACTAGTTGGAGTAGGCATTTTATCAGCAATTGGATTTGGATTTCCATTGCTTGAAGTAATGCCACTGATTATGAATGGATTTGGTAGTACAATTGGTAGTATAGGTATTGTTATAATATTGGGTTGTGCTATTGGTATTATTTTGGAGGATACAGGTGGAGCATTAGTATTGGCAAATACCATACTTAAATGGGTAGGCAAGAAAAATTCTAAGCTTGCAATGGCTTTAACGGGATACTTAGTATCTATTCCAGTATTTAGTGACTCTGCAATCATTATCATGTCACCAGTAGCTCGTGCATTATCTGCTCGTGGTGGTATACCATTGATTGGCCTATTAGGCGCACTAAATGGTGGTATTCTAGCAACTCACACTATGGTACCTCCAACTCCCGGGCCTATTGCAGCAGCAGGTACATTAGGTGCTGACTTAGGACTTATGATAGGTCTTGGGCTTATATCATCTATTGCATATACCCTTGCAGCATCTTTATGGTGTAATAGTAAAAGAATGCTTAATAAATACCCAGAATTAGCTGTAATGGAAAATGTAGAGACTGCTTTAGGCGAAGATTTTACTCTTGAAATGCCAGATGGCCGTCAATTACCAAGCTCATTTTTAGCTTTTGGTGCTATTTTGGCACCGGTTCTTCTAATTTGTATTAATTCATTTGGTTCATTATTATTAGCAGAAGATTCAGCTATACTTCCTATTTTGGGATTTGTAGGTCATCCAATATTCGCTTTAACGGTTGGAGTTGTTATTGCATTATTCTTAGATAAAGAACGTTTTTCTTTAGAACAATTAAATGTTTGGTTTTCAAAATCAGTTGAAGATTCAGGATTTATAATGATAGCTACTGGTGCAGCGGGAGCGTTTGGTGGAGTTCTTAAGGCATCAGGAGTAGGTACGTATCTTGGAAATATGATAGCTGCAACTCCTCTTCCATCAGTATTTGTACCGTTTCTAGTATCTGTATTGCTATCAGTAGCAAATGGTTCTGCGACTGTATCTTTGATCACTGGTTCAGCTATAATTTTACCATTACTTCCTTCATTAGGATTACACCCGGTAATTGCAGCATTGGCAATAGCCGCAGGTTCATCTTTCTTCTATCATGCAAATGCAAGCCACTTCTGGGTTGTATTAAAGGCTAATGGCAATTTACCAATGAATGAGGGCTATGATCTTGTATCTATCCCATCAGCATTAGGTGCATGTGCAGCAATGGTAGTGGTATTTATATTGTCATTGTTTATACATCCATAGAAAATATAAATTTTAATATTATAAAGTAAAATAGTAAGGTGAGAGCATAGATGCTCTTGCCTTACTATTTTTAATGGTATGATTCTAATTAATACAACATAGTTTCTACAAGAATATAAAAATATGCTATAATAGTCCTAACACAATAAAGGTGAAAGGTGATAAGATGGATTTATTTACTATGTCAATGGAGGATAAACTTAAAAGACACGCACCATTAGCTGACAGGATGAGACCCGAAAGCATAGAAGACTTTGTTGGACAAAAGCACATTTTAGGTGAAGGGAAATTTCTTAACAGGTCAATTAAGGCTGATAGAATTACCTCTATGATTTTCTACGGACCTCCTGGAACGGGTAAAACGTCTCTTGCAAAAATTATTGCAAATTCTACAAAGATGAGATATGAAAAACTCTCTGCAGTAACCTCTGGCGTAAAGGATATAAGAGAGGTAATGAATAGAGCAGAAGAAAGCTTAAAATTATATAATAAACGTACTATATTATTTATAGATGAGATACATAGATTCAACAAGACTCAACAGGATGCGCTATTACCATTTGTAGAAAGAGGAATTATAATTCTTATAGGAGCTACTACAGAAAATCCTTATTTTGAAGTCAATAAGGCTTTACTTTCAAGAGCTATGGTAATAGTTCTTGAATCCTTGAAAAAAGAAGATTTGTTAGAGTTGCTATATAAAGCTTTAAGGGATAAAGAAAAGGGATTAGGTAATTATAATGTAAAGCTTAAAGATGAGGCAATTGATTATTTGATAACAGTTGCAGATGGAGATGCTAGAATTCTTTTAAATTCACTGGAGATTGGAGTTTTGTCGACTCCGTCTAATTCGGAAGGTTTAATCTGTTTAGATTTGGATAAAATAAAAGAATCTATTCAAATAAAGACAGCTAAATATGATAAAGGAGGAGATGAGCATTATGATACAATCTCCGCTTTTATAAAAAGTATGCGTGGAACAGATCCTGACGCTGCTATGTATTGGCTGGCTAAGATGATAAATGCAGGAGAAGATCCGAAATTTATAGCACGTCGAATTATCATTGCAGCATCAGAGGATGTAGGCAATGCTGATCCTGTTGCATTGCAGCTTGCAGTCGCGGCATTTAATGCAGTAAATGTAATCGGTATGCCGGAAGGTAGAATTCCTCTTGCTCAAGCGGCTTTATATGTAGCATCAGCACCTAAAAGCAATAAATCTTATTTGGCTATAAATAAGGCAGTGGATGATGTAAAGAATAAAGAAGCAGGAAAGATTCCAAACTATCTAAGAAGTACCAGTTATCCTGGTGCTGAAAACCTTGGCAATGGGAAGGGATATAAGTACCCTCATGATTTTAAGGATAATTATGTTACTCAACAATATTTGCCTAATGAATTTAAAGATACTATATACTATGAGCCATCTGAAAATGGATATGAGAAAGTAATTAAGGATAGATTGAGTAAATTGATTGACAAAGATAGGTAATATATTTATAATGAACTTAAGTTCATTGTGGTGTGATGAATGATTTAATTTATTTTAAAAACAATGAAGGGAAGAGTATATATAAGAACTAGTCAAAGGGAGCCGATGATAGTGGAACTTCGGCACAAAGCTTATATGGAAAAACGCCCCTAAGTTTCTAACCGAAAAACTATAGTAGGCTTAGACGTTTCACTTGCGTTAAAGGTGTTAAAGTGGCATATGCAATTTAGGTGGTACCGCGGAATTTTAACCTTTCGTCCTTTGTTATTAAACTAAGGATGAAAGGTTTTATTATATTTAAATAGTGAATAACTAAATTGTCATTCCGAACTTGTCGAGGAATCGTCTGTTTTGTATTACAAGTAGTTATTAAGTATGAACTAATATATGGAGGAGATAGCATGAAAACAAGTATCAAATCTATCTATAAAGAAAGTGATAAATATCTAAATCAAGAAGTTACAGTAGAAGGCTGGATAAGAACTTCTAGGTCATCAAAGACCTTTGGCTTTATAGAATTAAATGATGGAACCTTCTTTAAGAATCTTCAAATTGTCTATGATGATAATTTAGAAAACTTTAAGGAAATAGAAAAACTACCTCTAAGCTCTGCTTTGAAGGTAAGGGGAATTCTTGTATCAACACCAGAAGCAAAACAGCCTTTTGAGATAAAAATAAATGAGATAATAGTTGAAGGAATGTCTTCATCAGATTATCCATTGCAAAAGAAAAGGCATACTATGGAGTATCTGAGAACAATAGCGCATTTAAGACCTAGAACTAACACCTATAGTGCAGTTTTTAGGGTGAGATCTCTAACTGCCTATGCAATCCACAAATTCTTTCAAGAGAGGGGATTTGTATATGTTCATACTCCTATTATCACTGCTAGTGATGCTGAAGGAGCAGGTGAAATGTTTAGAGTAACAACTTTAGATATAGAAAATCCACCTAGAAATGATGAAGATAAAGTTGATTTTTCCAAGGATTTCTTTGCTAAGAGTACAAATCTTACTGTAAGCGGTCAACTTGAAGCGGAAGCTTATGCTTTAGCTTTTAAACAGGTATATACATTTGGACCAACCTTTAGGGCGGAAAATTCCAATACTGCAAGACATGCAGCAGAATTTTGGATGATAGAGCCTGAGATTGCATTTGCAGACTTAAATGACAATATGAAACTAGCTGAAGATATGATGAAATATATTATTTCCTATGTTTTAGAAAATGCTAAGGAGGAAATGGAGTTTTTTAATAATTTCATCGATAAAGGTCTAATAGAAAGACTACAAAATATTGTTAATTCAGATTTTGGTGTTGTAACTTATACTGATGCTGTTAAGATGCTGCAGGAATCAAAGGAAAAATTCCAGTATAAAGTTGAATGGGGTATAGATTTACAAACTGAGCACGAAAGATATTTAACAGAAAAGATATTTAAGAAACCTATTTTTGTAATTAATTATCCAAAGGAAATTAAAGCATTTTATATGAGGTCTAATGATGATAATAAAACTGTAGCTGCAATGGATTTACTTGTGCCAGGTATAGGTGAAATAATCGGAGGAAGTCAAAGAGAGGAAAGGCTTGAAGTATTGGAGCAAAAAATCATAGATAACGGCATGGAGCCAGATGATTATTGGTGGTATTTAGAATTAAGAAAATATGGAGGAACTAAGCATGCAGGCTTTGGCCTTGGCTTTGAGAGAGCTATTATGTATATGACTGGCATATCAAACATTAGAGATGTCTTACCATTCCCAAGGACTGTTGGTTCTGCAGAATTTTAAAACTGCCTTGATTTAATATTGATGATTTGCTATAATTGGACTTGAATTACAAACTATGAAAAGAAGTAGTAGGTTATATATTATTTTAAGAGAGCTGCTATTTGGTGCAAAGCGGTATTGATATTAACTGAACTCGTCTTGGAGTTACTAGAATTAAAATTCTGGTCGTTGATTTACGTTATAATCATTGAGTGGATTCTATCAATAAGAGTGGTACCGCGGATTAACCTTTCGTCTCTAATTTAGACGGAAGGTTTATTGTTTTTGAAATAAAGTATTTTATTACAGGAGGTTTATAAATGCAAGAGTACAGACCAAATGAAATTGAAAAAAAGTGGCAAGATATATGGACAGAGGAGGAACCATTTAAGGCATCAAATAATATTGATAAACCAAAGTTTTATGCCTTAGTAGAATTTCCATATCCTTCAGGTGAAGGGCTTCACGTTGGACACCCTAGACCATATACAGCATTAGATATTGTTTCAAGAAAAAGAAGATTAGAAGGATACAACGTATTGTTCCCTATGGGATGGGATGCCTTTGGATTGCCTACTGAAAATTATGCAATTAAACATAAAATTCATCCTAAAATTGTTACAGAACGAAATGTAGCGAGATTTAAGAATCAATTGCAGTCAATAGGATTTTCCTTTGATTGGTCGAGGGAAGTAAATACAACTGACCCAAATTATTATAAATGGACTCAATGGATATTCTTAAAATTATTTGAAAAAGGATTAGCCTATAAACAGGAAATGCCTATAAACTGGTGTACTTCTTGTAAGATTGGACTGGCAAATGAGGAAGTTGTTAATGGGCATTGCGAGCGTTGCGGCGGCGAAGTAGTTAGAAAAGTAAAAAACCAATGGATGCTTAAAATTACTGAATATGCCGATAGACTTATCGATGATTTAGACCTTGTAGATTATATTAGCAGAGTAAAGATTCAGCAAAAAAATTGGATTGGCAGATCTGAAGGAATGGAAATAGATTTCAAACTATCAGGTGAGGACGATAAATTAAGGGTCTTTACTACTAGACCAGATACTATTTTCGGTGCAACATATATGGTTATTGCTGCTGAGCATCCAATTATAGATAAATACAAGGATAAGATTACAAATATTGACGAAGTAAATGCTTATAAAGAAGAGGTATCTAAAAAGTCAGATTTTGAAAGAACAGAGTTATCTAAAGAAAAAACCGGTGTGGAGTTAAAGGGTTTAAGAGTGGTTAATCCGGCCACAAACAAAGAAATTCCTATATGGGTATCCGATTATGTATTGATAACGTATGGTACTGGTGCTATTATGGCTGTTCCAGGACATGATGACAGAGACTGGGAATTTGCTAAAAAGTTTAATCTTCCAATTGTTGAAGTTATTAAGGGAGGAAATATTAAAGAGGCTGCATATACAGATACAAGCTCAGGTGAAGTTGTAAACTCCGACTTTTTAAATGGTATGGAAGTAAAAGAAGCAATAGAGGCAATGAAAAATTACCTAGAAGAAAGGGAATTAGGCACAAGAAAAGTAAACTTTAAGTTACGAGACTGGGTATTTTCTAGACAGAGATATTGGGGGGAACCTATACCATTGGTACATTGCGAAAAATGCGGTTGGGTTCCAATACCTGAAAGCGAACTTCCATTGACTCTTCCTGAAGTAGACAATTATGAGCCAACTGATAATGGAGAATCACCTCTTGCAAATATTCATGAGTGGGTTCATACTACATGTCCAAAATGTGGTGGTAAAGCTCAGAGAGAGACTGATACTATGCCACAGTGGGCGGGCTCTTCATGGTATTTTTTAAGATATACGGATCCTCATAATGAAGAAGCTTTGGCATCTAAGGATGCATTAAAATATTGGACTCCTGTCGACTGGTATAACGGAGGTATGGAGCATACTACACTTCACCTATTGTATTCAAGATTCTGGCATAAGTTTTTATATGATTTAGGGATAGTTCCTACGCCAGAGCCATATCAAAAGAGAACTTCACATGGAATGATTCTAGGTGACAATAATGAAAAAATGTCTAAGTCAAGAGGTAATGTAGTTAATCCAGATGATATTGTACAGAGCTATGGAGCAGATACTCTTAGAACATATGAAATGTTTATTGGCGATTTTGAAAAGAGCGTTCCTTGGTCTGAAAATGGAGTAAAAGGATGTAGAAGATTTCTTGAAAGAGTCTGGAGATTACAGGAAATATTAGTAGAAGGTAATGAATATACAAAAGAACTTGAATCTAATATTCACAAAACAATTAAAAAGGTAAGTGAAGATTTTGAGACATTAAAATTCAATACCGGAATTGCTGCTTTGATGTCACTCATAAATGAGTTTAACAATCATGGAAGTATTACTAAGAAAGATTTTGAAACTTTCCTTATATTATTAAATCCAGTAGCTCCTCATATAACTGAGGAATTGTGGACTGTTGTTGGTTTTGAAGGTTATTTATTTAATACTAGCTGGCCAAAATATGATGAGGAAAAGACAAAAGATGATATAATTGAGATGCCTGTTCAGATCAATGGAAAGGTTAGGGGCAAAATAACTATTAATGTAAAAGACGCCCAAGAAATTGCGAGAGAAAAGGCTCTAGCAGATGAAAATATAGCTAAATTTATTAATGATAAAAAGATTGTTAAAGAGATATTTATTATGGGTAAAATTTATAATATAGTTGTAAGATAATAATAAATATGAAATAATAGTTCTGTCAGTTACATGACGGAACTATTATTTATTAGGAGGCTAATGTGAGAAAAATAAAAATAATTACTGACAGTACAAGCTATATATCAAGGGAATTCGTAGAAAGAGAAGAAATTACAGTAGTGCCGCTAAACTATATATTTGACAATGTGTCATATAAGGAAGGCTTTAAAGGAGAATATGATGATTTCTTCATTAAGCTTGCGGATTCAAAGCTTTTTCCTACTACTTCGCAGCCATCAACAGGTGAATTTTGTAAAGCATTTGAGGAAGCATTAAATGATTATGATGAAATCATAGCAATTGTTTTATCTTCTAAAATAAGTGGAACATATAATAGTGCTATGCTAGCAAAAAATATATTAGAGGATAAAAAAATTACTATAATTGATTCTGAAAGTGCTGCATCAAATTTGAGATTTATGGTGGAAGATGCATTAAATATGGCAAAGGCAGGAAAATCCTCAGAGGAAATAGTTGAATTTATTGAAGATAAGAAAAAGAAAATGAAGATTTACCTTACAACAGGAACTTTGGAATATTTAAGCAGGGGAGGCAGGTTATCGTCTATTGAATCGACTATTGGAAATATGCTGAGTATAAAACCTATTATTGAGCTTAAATCTGGAGAATTACAGTTAATAGAAAAGGTTAGAGGCAACAATAAGGCTGTATCAACGTTAATTAATAAGATACCGGATTCTGTTCAAAAAATTGCAATTTGTCAAATACTGAATATGGATGAAGCCTTGAATCTGAAGAAAACATTAGAAGCTAAATATCCTAATGCGGAAATTACAATAGATGACCTTGGCCCTGTTATTGGCGCACATCTCGGTCCAAAGATGCTGGGAGTATTGTTCTATTGATATATATTTTAATTGAAAGAGGTAGATACAATGAAAAAAAACTATGAAACGAAACTTTGGGGTGGTAGATTTCGCTCAGATGAAGACAAGTTGATGGAAGAGTTTCAAAATGGATTTTTAAAAACTTTATGGCTACTAGAAAAAGATATAGAAGGAAGTTTAGCACATGTTTCTATGTTGATTAAGTGCAATATTATATCGCTAAATGAAGGTGAAAATATCATAAATGGACTAAGAAGCATAGAGGATGATTTGAAATCTGGGAAACTAGATTTAGAAGGAGAATATGAGGATGTTCATACCTATGTGGAAGTAGAGTTGACAAATAGAATTGGAGAAGTTGCTAAGAAACTGCATACAGCTAGAAGCAGAAATGACCAGGCCAATGTAGATATGAAATTATATGTCAAAGAACAAGTTTCAAATGTTATTAACTTAATTGATAAATTAATGAACACTTTAAAGACAACGGCAGATGCTAATCCATGGATAATGCCTGGTTATACCCATCTACAAAGAGCACAGGTTGTAACATTTAAATATCACCTGATGGCATATTATTCAATGCTGGGAAGGGATAAAAGACGTTTAGAAGATGCCTATGCTTCAATGATTGAATCACCACTTGGATGTGGAGCTTTAGCTGGAACTACTCATCTCATTGATAGACAATATACGGCTTGTTTACTTGGATTTGAAACTGTATATTCAAATTTTATAGACGGTGTTTCGGATAGAGACTTTGTCCTAGAACCAATTGCTGATTTCAGTATATTGATGATGCATTTATCTAGACTAGCTGAAGAACTTTGTCTTTGGACAAGTGCAGAATTTGGATTTGTTACTTTAGATGACAAATATACAACGGGTTCCTCAATTATGCCTCAAAAAAAGAATCCAGATGCGGCAGAGCTTGTTCGTGGGAAAACAGGCAGAGTATATGGTAATCTATTGACTTTATTAACAGTAATGAAGGGCTTACCACTTGCTTATAACAAAGATATGCAGGAGGATAAGGAAGCTTTTTATGATAGTTTGCACACAACGACTCAATGCATAGAAATAATGGAAAAAATGATATCAACATTAAAAGCAAAGCCGGAAACAATGAAAAAGGCGGTTAAAAAGGGATTCTTGAATGCTACTGAGGTAGCAGATTATTTAGTTAAAAAAGGTGTTGCATTTAGGGATGCTCATAGCATAGTTGGGCAAATAGTAATATATTGCGAGGATAATAACAAGGGAATAGAAGGACTTTCACTAGAAGAATTATTGAAATTTTCACCAGTATTTGATGAAGAAATATACTCTTATATAGCATATGATAAGATTCTTGAAAAAGGCATAAAGAAGGAAATGTTATAAATATGTTATTCACAGTTAATCACAGCAGATAGAGAAAAATGATAAAAATACTAAGGGAACA
>DAIUFH010000019.1:0-32593 GCA_036844705.1 Tissierella sp. | reverse complement strand
TAAAAAATAAAGGAGGATAAGGTTATGAGTTTACTAGTCAAAAATGGAACCATTGTAACTGCTATGGATGAATACAAGGGTGATATCTTAATCGATGATGGAAAGATAACTGCCATAGGTAAAAACCTTGACAATTTAGCCAACGAGATTATAGATGCCCAGGGCATGTATGTTATGCCTGGTGGAGTGGATCAACATGTTCATTTCTCGTTTGATTTCAATGGTGAAAAAGTTAGAGGATTTGAAACCTCAAATGCTGCAGCAGTAGGAGGAACAACTACAGTAATTGAATTCGTTAATCAAATTAAGGGGAAGGGTTTAATAGACACCATAGATGATTATAGAAAAGAAAGTGCAGAAGGAATAGCAATGGTAGACTATTCTTTTCATGGTGTAATTACTGACCCTAGTACAGGAGTATTTGATGAAATTGAAAGACTTCCTGAAGCTGGTTATCCTACAGTAAAATTATTTATGGCTTATAAAGGAATGTTTTTCCATTGTGATGATAATGTTATTGCTAAAGCAATGCAAAAAGCAAAGGATGTAGGAGTTACAATAATGGTACATGCTGAAAATGCAGATTTAATTGATATCTTGCAAAAAGACTGCATAGAAAACGGAAACTATCAACCATATTATCATGCTGTATCAAGACCACCTCTAGTTGAAGTTGAAGCTACTGAGAGGGCTATAAATATTGCCAAATTAATGGAAGCTCCATTGTATGTAGTACACGTAACAACAAAAGGAGCAGTAGATGCTGTAAAACGTGCACAGGGCGAGGGCCTTCCAATTTACGGTGAGACCTGTACACATTACCTATTATTAGATAAGAGCAATTTGGCAAAAGAAAACTTTGAGGGTGCTAAATATGTATGTTCTCCTGCTTTAAGAGAGAAGGAAGATAGAGATTATCTTTGGGAATCAATTAAGAATGGTTGGTTAAATGCTGTAAGCTCAGACCACTGTGGTTTTGATTGGAAAAAACAAAAACATATGGGAATTAAGGATTTTAGAAATATTCCAAATGGTGCACCTGGTTTAGAGAATAGATTTGGAATGCTATGGACATATGGTGTAGAAGAAGGCAAGATAAGTAAATCTAAGTTTGTAGATCTAATCTCAACTACTCCAGCAAAAAATAACGGATTAGGACATCGTAAAGGTCATATAGGTGTTGGGTATGATGCTGATATAGTTCTTTATGATCCTAGTAAGTCTTTAGTAGTCTCCAATAAAACAAGCCTACAGGGTGTTGATTACAATTCATTCGAAGGGTTTAAACAAATTGGTAGAGTTGAAAAGGTTTTATTACGTGGTCAATTAATAGTTGATGATGGAAAATATATTGGGCAAAAAGGTCAAGGAGAATTTATTCCAGGAAAGGCTTATGGACTTTGTTATGACGGTATAAAATCCAGTCGAAATAAGCTTGCTTCGAACATCTAAACAAATTGTATAAGGTAGAAGCATTTTAGCTTCTACCTTGATAAAATATAACATTAATTATACGAGGAGGTAAAACTATGGAAGATAATAAAAATACTAAAATTGATCTTGATGGAATTAATGCTATCCCTATGTCCCATAGAACTATGTCTGGGATGGATTATGCAATGGTCTTTTGGTCATCTACCATTATCGTTCAGATAATGGTAATTGGTTTGTATATATTACATCCCATTGGACAATTAAATTTTTTACAAGTTATTATGGTTGGTTTGATTTCTAGTATTATTCTTTCATTTTGTATGACTTATAATGGATTGCCGGGAATTAAATATGGAATCCCATTTATTGTTCAAGCAAGAGCAGGATTTGGAAATAATGGTGCAAGGGTAATAGCATTTATAAGAAGTATTCCTGCAATAGCATGGAATGGAATTGGATGTTGGATAGGTGCTGAGTCACTTAAGGTAGTTACTAATCAGTTATTTGGAGTAGGAAACGTTTGGGTTTATTTCTTTCTAATTTTATTTCTTCAAAGTTTTCTTGCATATAAGGGAATAAAGTCTATAAAATGGTTTGATGCTGCAATGTCTATTGTAATATTTGCAATGCTTTTTTATTTTTTCTTTGTAGTATTCAAAACAGGGAAAGTAGATATTAGTGCTGGTATGCAGGTTAAAGGAAATTGGACCTTTGCATTTTGGGCAAGTGTCATGGGAGCTTTAGCTAATTATACTACTGCAATACTTAATGCCTCTGATGTAATGAGACATGTAAAGCCTAAAGATCCAGAAAAACCTATACGTACCAGTGCCTTTGCATCTTTCTTTGGTATAATACCTCCTTGGATGTTTATGATTTTGTCTGGAATGATAATAGGTTTGGCTACTGGGGCAAAAGATCCTATTGAAGGATTAGTACAGTTAGCACCAAATTCAGCATTTGGTATAATATTGCTACTATTTATTATTCTAGCACAAGTTACATCAAACTTAACTCTAAATATATTACCACCTGCATTAGCTATGCAAGATATATTTAAATTTTCTTGGAAAAAAGGTATAATAATAGTTGGATTCCTTAGCGTATTAACTTGCCCATGGATATTATTTACAAGTGATTACTTTTTTGTGTTTCAAAACGTTTATTCATGCTTCTTAGGACCTGGGTTTGGAGTACTCATAGCGAACTATTATATAGTTAATAAACAAAAATATGATTTAGATTTATTATATAGCAATGAAGCTTACGAGTTTTATAAAGGATATAGTCCCGCTGCTATGATTGCATTAGTAGGTGGAGCTGTATTGGCTTTTTTCTTTATGAATTATTCATGGTTTGTGGGATTTCCAACTGCATTTATTATCTATGTAGTATTAAAGAAAATGGGTATTGAGAGTAAATATGATGAACTTCAGGGTTTAAAGATGTAGTAAAATTAAAAAGAGTATATTAATAAATTTTATTTGGAGGTGTATAATGAGTCTAATAAAAATAAGTTCTGGTGACTATAAATTCATAGCAAAATTCGAATTAGAAAAAGCACCAAAAACTTGTAAAAGATTCTTAGAGTTATTACCATATAAGGAAAGAATAATTCATGTAAGATGGAGTGGTGAAGCTGTATGGATTCCATTAGGAGAAACAGATCTTGGATTAGGATTTGAAAATCATACAAGTCATCCTTCGCCAGGACAAATATTACTATATCCAGGAGGATACAGTGAAACAGAAATATTACTTCCTTATGGGGATACTTGTTTTTCAAGTAAAGTAGGTCAATTAGCTGGTAATCATTTTTTAACAATTATCGAAGGAAATGAAAGATTATATGAACTAGGAAGAAAAGTTTTATATGAAGGTGCACATGATATAACATTTGAATTATTAGAATAATTTGGGTACTAAAGGACTCAAAAATTGCGTCATTTGTAATTTAATATAGTTAATGTAGAAAAGCCATTGGGATTTATCTAAATGGCTTTTCTATTGTCTATAATATCTATATTTAACAGCTTTAAGATAGAAATATATAAAAAAGCACTGCGATTTTATGTTATAATAATTAGGACATGTAGTATATTCTATTAAGTGAGTTGATGAAGATGAAATTTTTAGTAGACTTTTTAAAGGGAATCATAATTGGGGTAGGGGCTGTGGCACCTGGAGTTAGCGGAGGTGCTTTTGCAGTTATGCTGGGTGTGTATCACAAGCTAACGGATGCTATAGGAAATATTTTTAAGGATTTTAGACGTAAAGTATTTTTTTTATTTCCTTTAGGACTTGGTATCTGCGTTGGTGTTTTAGCTTTTAGCAATGTGATGAAATATTTATTTAAATACTATAATAGTCAAGTTAAGCTTCTATTTATAGGTCTTATGATAGGGACGCTACCTTCTATTTTTCATGAAGCTAATAAGTATGGTTTTAAAAAGTCTTATTTGGTACCCAGTATTGTAACATTTATCATAGCAATATTGTTTACTTTCATGGGAAATTCAGTTATAGATATTGTACCTGAGGAAAATCCAAGCTTACTTGCTTTAATGATATATGGTGTAATAATCGGCTTTGGTACTATAGTGCCTGGCATTAGTTCGTCGTTTATTTTAATGTATATAGGAGCATATGAAATTCTTCTGGATGGTATTTCTAGTATGAATTTAATGATATTGATACCAACAGGAATAGGATTTATAATAAGTATTATGATATTTGCAAGTCTTATTAATTATTTATTTGAAAAGATATATGGATATACATATTATACTGTTATAGGATTTGTATTGGGTTCAATTTTTGCTATATTCCCTGCTATAGACTTGAATATAGACTTTATCTTTGGTATAGTCTTTTGTATATTGGGAGCATTAATATCTTATACATTAAGTAGAATTAAAATATCATCCTAAGGGATGATTTTTAATTTGGTAGAAGTTGTAAAATTGGTTAGACTATTATAAAATATAGTAAGATACAAAGGATGATTATATGAGAAAATATATTTTGCTTATGTTAGTAATCCCCATATTGTTATCGGGGTGCAGAAAGGATAAGATCCCTCCAACCATAGAGGAACCAGATGTAGAGGGACCCACTGAAATACCTATAGAACCTCCAAGAGATCCTGTTAAAGAAATCATTAATGAAATGAGTCTTGAGGAGAAAATTGGACAGCTTTTAATAGTAGGCATAGATGGAACTGAGATTGATGATTTTGATAAAGCCAATATCATAGACAACAAGGTAGGAGGATTTATCTTGTTTTCAAGAAATATTGAAAATAAGAGTCAGGTCATGAATTTACTTGAATCATTAAGAGAACTCAATAAGGACAATAAATTACCACTTTTTCTATCAGTTGATGAAGAGGGTGGATTAGTGAGTAGGGTATCAAAAATATATACTAATTTACCCGATGCAGTAAATTTAGGTAGAAAAAATGATGATGAGCTCTCATTTAAATACGGTGAAAATTTAGGCATAAAATTGAACAGCCTTGGTTTTAATCTAGACTTCGCACCAGTGTTAGATATAAATTCAAATCCTAACAATCCTGTTATTGGTAAAAGATCCTATGGAAATACAGCTGAGGTTGTATCTCAGGTTGGAATGGAAGTTATAGAAGGTATCAAAACTCAAAAGATTATACCTGTTGTTAAACATTTTCCTGGTCATGGAGATACGGATACTGATTCTCATCTAGATTTGCCAAGAGTTGATAAATCCTTAAATGAATTAGAATCTTTGGAACTAATACCCTTTAAGAAAGCAATTGACAATGGAATAGATATGATAATGGTTGCACATATTTTATTTCCACAGCTTGATGCAGATGTACCAGCTACTATGTCCCCTGTAATTATTAAAGAAATTTTAAGAGACAAGCTGGGGTATGAAGGAGTGGTAATTTCTGACGATATGACTATGGGAGCTATAGTCAACAATTATTCTATTGAGGAAGCAGCACTCAAGTCATTAATTAGCGGAGGAGATATAGTTCTCGTTTGTCATGGGAATCAAAACCCTAAATTAGTCATAGATAGAATCAAAGAGGCAATAGATTCTGGTGAAATATCCATGGATGAAATTGATAATAAAGTATATAGGATAATAAAAGTAAAAGATAAATATAATCTTATAGAGAATAAAATGATAGATATAGATACGGATGTTTTGAATAATATGACCATTGAATTAAATAATAAATTAAAGTAGGGGGGATTACTTTGATAAAAGCAATTGGAATTGACTTAGGTGGCACCAACATTCATGGAGGGATAATCAGTGTTCAAGGTATAGTCACTAAATCCATTGTACGTGAAACTGGAAGAGGTGTAGGAGCTGCAGAGGTTATCAGAAGAATTGCTTTAGTAATCGACGAACTGCTGGGATACGAAGATGATGTAGTAGGCATTGGGATAGGTTCACCTGGGTTTATTGATATAGATAAGGGAAAGGTGCTTTCGGTAGGAGGAAATATAGAAGGATGGGCAGGTACAAATATCAGAGACGAATTGTTAAATTACTTTCCAAATTATAAGATTGTAGTAGGAAATGATGCTAATATAGCAGCTATCTGTGAGGGTTGGTTAGGTGCTGGCAAGGACCTTAATAGTTTTATAATGCTAACAATTGGTACTGGATTAGGCGGAGCAATTTATACTAAAAATCATGGCATATGGAAAGGTCACAATTTTCAAGGTGGTGAATTAGGCCATGCTATACTATATCCTAATGGAAGGAAATGCTCATGTGGTCAATATGGTTGTGCAGAGCAGTATGTATCTGGTCCTGCTATTGAAAAACTTTATTATGAACAAACTGGAGTAAAAAAAAGTGGCAAAGAAATCTTTAGATTATGCAATATAGATGATAATGCTCAATTAATTGTAAATAATTTTGCAGAAAATCTTGCTATATATATCTCTAGTCTAAAAAACATCTTTGATCCGGAAGGAATTATTATAGGTGGAGGAGTCATCGATTCGAGAGAATATTGGTGGGATAAAATGATTAATAATTATTTAAAATACGTCAACGATTCACAGGGTATGAAAATAGTACCTGCACTTTATTTAAATGATGCTGGTATGATAGGTGCCGGGAAATTAGTCTTTGATTTTCATTAGAAAGATATGGTTCATATTCCAAAAAGAATTGTATTTTACACGAATATTATATATAATATTCGTGTATCGAAATATTTTAGAAACACAAGGAGTGAGAGAATGTTCAAAAGATTTATAGCATATTATAAACCTCACTTAGGTTTATTTTTTATTGACATGTTTTTTTCATTTTTAATGTCAGCCTTTGATCTTATATTCCCTATTTTTTCTAGGAATATGATAAATGAAGCAATACCCAATGGTCAGATGAATGTTTTAGTTAAATGGTCAATAATTATGTTTGTTATATTTATACTAAGATATATAAGCAACTATATAGTATCTTATTGGGGACATTTTTTAGGTGTAAAGATTGAACAGGATATGAGACAAGATATCTTCTCTCATCTTCAAACACTTTCATTTACCTATTTTGACAATACAAAAACTGGTCATATAATGTCTAGAATCGTAAATGATTTAAGAGATATAACAGAACTTGCTCATCATGGACCTGAAAATATATTTATATCTTTTGTAATGATTGTAGGTTCATTCATTATATTGATGAAAATTGAATGGAGGCTTACTCTTATAATATTTGCTTTTATTCCATTGATGCTGTACTTTGTAATGAAAAGAAAGGATAAAATGGAAGAATCTTTTAGGCAAGTAAGAAAAAGAATAGCAAATGTAAATTCACAGATTGAAAATAGCATATCTGGTGTAAGAGTTGCAAAATCATTTACTAACGAAGATTATGAAATAGAAAAATTTAGTGAAAACAACTTGGAGTATTCTGAAGCAAGAAGAATATCTTATAAGGTAATGGCTGAATTTGTTGCGGGTATGGGAATTATATCCAATATTTTGAATCTAATAGTCATATCGGTAGGGGGTTATTTTGTTTACACCAATGTATTGAATATAGGAGATTTGTTTGCTTATTCTCTATACGTTAATTTTTTTATGCAGCCAATTAAAAGATTAACTGACTTTGCTCAACAACTCCAGGATGGTATGACCGGATTCGAAAGATTTATTGAAATAATGGATATAGAGCCTGATATTGTAGATAGTGAAAATGCAAAGGATATAGAAGACATTAAAGGAAATATAGAATTTAAGAATGTCAGCTTTAGCTATAATAATGATGAGGATACTGTATTATCAAATTTAAATTTAGAAATTGATGCAGGAAAGACTGTAGCACTTGTAGGTCCTTCTGGGGCAGGAAAGACTACTTTGTGTCATCTGATACCAAGATTTTATGAGTTAAAAGAAGGAGAAATTCTTCTAGATGGAATAGATATAAAGGATATAAAGTTACAATCACTTAGAAAAAATATAGGGCTGGTTCAACAGGACGTATTTTTGTTCACAGGTACTGTTAAGGACAATATTGCTTATGGTAATCCTTTAGCAAGTGACGAGGAAATAATTGAGGCAGCAAAAAAGGCAAGTATTCACGATTTTATTATGGAATTGCCAGATGGATATGAAACATATGTAGGAGAAAAAGGAGTAAAATTGTCAGGTGGTCAAAAACAAAGAATTTCTATTGCAAGACTTTTCTTGAAGAATCCACCTATATTGATTCTAGATGAGGCAACCTCAGCATTGGATAACGAAACAGAAATAATGATTCAGCAATCACTGGAGAAATTGTCTCATGGTAGAACTACCTTAGTCATAGCACATAGATTATCAACGATTAAGAATGCAGATGAAATATTGGTACTAACAAATGACGGAATCGTAGAGCAAGGAAGTCATGAAACACTACTTTCACAGGACAAGCTTTATGCAAAGCTGTATAACTCACAATTTAAGCATCTGGACAATTAAATAGTGTCAATTAAGCCTCCCCACTCATATTATATAATGAACTGTAAGTTTAGATGGGGAGGTTATATAATGAATTGGGATTATCCTGAGCTATATTACAGAATCTATCCTAAGTTGTTGGAATCTATGAATGAACATTTGGGACCTGAATATTCCAGTAATGAGATATCTGAGGAAAAAGCACAAATAATTGTTGATGATGTATATGGGAAAATGGTCAGAGAATGTCCAGAAATAGATGTTGATCCTTTAGATAGAAAAAAGCGAGGAAGAGTTAAATCTGCGCAAAGAATCTATTATGGAAGAGGAAAACTTGTAAAAGATTTAATAGCCATATTCTTGATTTCTGAGCTATTAAGAAGGAATCAATATGGTGGTAGTTATCAAAATCCATATTTTTATCCATTCTAATAGGCTTGTTATAGCCTATTTTTTTTGGGTATAATTAAATTTACGTAACCTGCAGTAAATTGATGGCAAAAAACGACAAAATTTATGCAGTTGTTCATATCTATTTATAGTGATAATTTTATTAAAATGCTTAAAATGGCCTAACTAATAAATAAAATGATAAATATATTTACTGTTACTATTCCGTAACTAATTATCGATTGAAATGTTGTAAAATGTATAATATGATTATATTATGGAAATGCAACTGGGGGTCTCGCTATGCGAAATAAAAGAAGAATCAAAAAAGTTAAAAAAGGATTTATATATACTGCCATTTGTTTACTGATTTGTTCAGCAATAATTGGTGGATTATCAATTAAAAACAAATATTTTGGAAAACAAATAGTAGAGGCTGTTAATGTTGGTGATACATTAAGCATGATGAATGAACATAATCCTGTTAATTTAGCACTTAAAGATAAAATTAATCTAATAAATGTGGAAAAAGCAGAATTACAGTTAGAGGCAAAAAGAGATGAAATAAAAGCTGAAATATCAGCTAATGAAAAATTAGAGCAAGATATGGAAAATCAAAGAATTGAAGATGCAAAGGCAAATGGAAAAATTGCATACCTAACCTTTGATGATGGACCTTCACTTGTTTCTACCCCTAAAATTCTTGATATTCTAGAAGAATATGATATTAAAGCTACCTTCTTTGTAATAGGTTATATGGCTGAAAAGCACCCTGAAATTCTTAGGATGGTTCATGAAAAAGGACATACAATTGGTAATCACTCATACTCGCATAATTATGGTTATATATATAGAAATGTGACAAACTTTATGGATGATATAAACAAGACAAATGTAGTATTAAAAGATATATTAGGTGATGAGTTTAGTACAAATATAATAAGGTTTCCTGGTGGATCCTTCGGAAAGGACAACTTTATAAAACGTGTTCAAAAGGAGGGACTTCACTACTTTGATTGGAATTCATTAAATGGTGATGCAGAAGGTGTAAAATTTAGTAAGCAAAGGTTAGTTAATAGATTCAAGGAAACTGCAAAGAATAAAAAGAAACTTATAATTTTAATGCATGATACAGATGCTAAATCTACCACGGTGGAAGCTTTACCTGAAATCATTGAATATTTACTCGAAAATGGCTATGTATTTGATGTATTGGATAATTATTATGAGTAAACTGGATTGGAGTGAATAAAATGGGAAATTCTATTTTAGTAATAGAGGATGAAGATTCAATAAGAAAATTTATAAAAATCAATCTAGACAGGGCAGGCTTTGATGTTAAGGAGGCGGCTTCGGGAGAAGCTGGAATTGATATAGCTAGAAAGGAAACAATTGATATCGTGGTTTTGGATATAATGTTACCTGGAATAGATGGATATGAGGTTTGCAAAATCCTGAGAAATGAATTTCCTCATCTTGGTGTGATTATGCTTACGGCAAAGAGTCAGGATATAGATAAGATTATGGGTCTGGAATATGGTACTGATGATTATATGACAAAACCTTTCAATCCAATGGAGTTGGTACTTAGGGTCAAATCCTTGGCAAGAAGAATGGATAGAAATGAATCATCCGATCAATCTATGATAGTATCCGAAAGGTTTAAAATTGATGTTTATTCAAGAAAGTTCTATAAGGATGATGAAGAATTAGATCTTACACCAACAGAATTTTCTATTGCAAAGTTATTTATGGAGAATCCTGGGAAAGCTTTTAAAAGAGATGAAATTTTAAATCTTGTGTGGGGATATGATTTTGTAGGGGATTCAAAGATTGTAGATGTTAATATTCGTCGACTAAGATCTAAAATAGAAAAGGATTCAAGTAATCCAAATTATATAGAAACCGTCTGGGGAGTAGGCTATAGGTGGCGGAATAAAGATTAGGGGATCAATATGAAAAAAAGCATCAAAACTAGATTGGTTTTAAATTTCATGTTAATTATAATATTTACTGTATCTATATTAGAAATTGTAGTGATTAATGGTATTAAAAGCTATTATTATCAAAATGTAGAGGATATTCTAACTAATCAAATAGAATTCTCTACAAATTTTTATGCCAGATATTTCAACGCTAGCTCCTTGGAGGAAATATTAATTGATGATATTGATATATTCTGGCAGTATACTGATGCGCAGGTGCAGATATTTTCATTAGATGGTGATTTACTGATGGACTCTCTTGGCGTTGGTAGAAATGAAGATGTAAAAAAACCAGATATACAGGATGCCATAAAAAATGGAAAAGGAGTTTGGACAGGTTATTTGACTTATGATGTAGAACCAGTTATGGCCGTTTCAATGCCTTTACAGTTTCAAGGGTCACCAATAGGGATTATTAGATTTATATCTTCTCTAAAATATACGAATGATGTAATTGGTGAAATCAATAAATTTTTAATAGCTATGGGAATTATGGTTGTATTAATAACAGGACTTATAAGTATATTTTTAGCTAATACCATAGTAAAACCTTTGAAAGAGGTTACAGAGGTAGCTGAAAAGTTGGCTAGTGGTCAGTTTAAAGCTAGAAGTAGGGTTGAACTTAATGATGAAATAGGTCGACTATCCCAAACGATGAATTATATGGCTGATGAAATATTGCGCAAGGAACAACTTAAAAATGATTTTATTTCCTCAGTCTCTCATGAACTCCGTACTCCTCTTACTTCTATTAAGGGATGGGCTATAACTTTAAACTCAGATGAGATACCTGATAAGGAACTACTTGAAGATGGACTAAAAATCATTGAAGAAGAAAGTGATAGACTGACGCAGATGGTTGAGGAATTATTGGATTTTTCCAGATTTACTTCGGGAAGAATTACCCTAGAAAAGGAAGAATTTAATATTGAAAATTCTATTAAAAGAATCACAATGCAATTAATTCCTAGAGCTAAGGACAATGGAATAAACTTTAAAGTACAAATAGATGAAAATATGCCTTTGATGATAGGTGATGAAAATAGGATTAAGCAGGTGCTAATCAATATATTGGATAATGCATTTAAATTTACTGATAAAGGTGGAGATGTAATTCTTAATGCCAATATACATGATTCGAATTTAGTTATAGAAATAATTGATAATGGAACTGGTATATCCAAGGAGGATTTACCGAATGTTACTGAAAAATTCTATAAGGGCAAGAACAGTAAATCGCATAGTGGGATTGGACTATCTATCAGTGATGAAATTGTTAAACTGCACAACGGCTCACTAAATATAAATTCAGAAGAGGGAAAGGGTACTAAAGTTATAATAAAACTTCCTTTGGAGGATGGATCGCTATGAAAAAATTAAATTTAATTATAATTATATGTATATTACTTTTGACCGCACTTTTGACTTCATGTAATATTGTTGAAGGCGATGTGGCAGAGAGAATTTCAGCTCCGGAAAACAATGCTCCTCCTATTTTAGGGAAATGGGTTATAGAAGAGGTTGTCAACAGTTCAGTATTAAAATCTGTTGATTTGGAATTGGACCAATATATTGGGAAAGAAGGATTGTTTCACAAAGATGCTGTAGTAATCGGAGACAATTATACGACTAAGCCTTCTTATAAAATAAAATATGTAGATGCTTCAGATTATCTATTATATAAATATAAAGCCAGTCCTAAAGTATTAGGCTTTGATGATGAAAAAATTGAAGTAATAACTATTTTAAATGACAATTCATATTTTTATGAATTCATAAAGATAGATGACGATACAATGTTGGTTAATATAGATGAAGTATTTTATAAAATGACAAGATCTGTAAAAGAGGTAAGTATAGAAGAGATACAGAGATATATAAGTGTAGAAAAAAATATGCTAAGATCCTTTGGGGCAGTGGAAGAAGAAAATCTTCAGACAGGTATACTTTTAGGATTGAAGACTCCTTCTTTTGATGAGGAAAATCAGGTTCCAACGTGGGAGTACAAGACTATATGGATCAATAGCCAAAATAGAACCATAGCTGGAGTATACGATTTAGATAAACTGCTAATGCCTAGAAAAAATGGGTTCTGGATAATCGAAAACAGAAGAATCGTAGAAGAAAACTCAGTTAGAGATAATCTAGTTGCATTGCCCCAATTTAGACTTAAAGATAGTGCAACAATTGATGAGGAATTTGATATTTTGAGTGCCAACAATATAAAAAATCAACATTCATATGATATAAGTGAAAGGCCTCAAGTTCCTTCAATTCTAAAAAATATACTCTTTGTAGGAAATGATTATATATCTGTAGAAAACATTGACCTAGACAGAAATTCGAGAAAAACACTTCAGGTATATGCAATAGACAATCTTGACGATAAGAGGCCAATAAAGCTAACAGATATTATTGGAGAAAATGGTAAGGAACTATTTCAGGAGGGTGCTAGAAGTGCAATAACGTTAGATCCTGAAATAACTTTAAACGAAGAAAATGTTGGATTGAGTAGAAGAAATGGATATTGGACATTAAGAGGAAGAGTAAATTATAAGCAAAATGATGAAGAACTTTATAAGGATTTCAATATTAAGGCCATACCACCAAAGGAGATGGTTAGCTTTGATGAACAGGCAATACCATGGGATGCTATTAGGCTGATAATTCCTGATGTTGTTGACGTATTTTCCTCACCTAATGAGGAATTTGTAGTTGTAGTAACACCTTCTCATATAGTCATCTATTATATTGAGGATGGTGATATAATAAATGCACCAGTAGCAAAAATAAAACTTCCATACGATTCAACGATTATTATGTCCGAATGGGCAGTAGGCAGATATGTCAATATATGGCAGGATGTTGTAGTTGATAATGGAGGAACGGAACTAGAACACTAAGATAAAAAACCTATAAGAGAGGTATAGTTATTATGAGAGAATTAATCAAATATATGGATAATACAAAAACCCTAATCTATGTATCATTTGCATCAATAGCAATTACCTTTATTACTAATATTATATTTAGAAGGTATAGATTTGCAAAATATCTACCTGGAATATTTTTTGTAGGTTTTGGGTTATTTAGTCTTTTTCAAGTGAGCAATACTTTGACTTCAAGTCAAAGTATAAGCAGTATTTTGTTATTTATAATATGTGTTGTTGGAGGATTCATAGGATTGCTATTTGCACTAATAATAGGAATTTATAATAAGCCAAGGCATAAAAGGAAAAAAACTATAAGAAGCAATGTAGATAAAGAATAAGCAAAGCGGTTAACCACTTTGCTTATTCTTTATTATATATGGAGTTTCCATGTAGTAGGGTTCGAGGATGATATACCAATAGCACCTGCATTTAAAGCTAGTTCCACATCTTTTTTATTTTCTATTAACCCACTGGCAATAACGGGAAGTCTAAGCTCCTGACTTATTTTTGTTATGACTTTAGTTACAACTCCGGGTGATATATCTATAGCATGTGGTCGAAGGGCTTTTAAGGAAGAAATATTGTCCATGAGTTCAGTTGAATCATGAATAAATAACTTTTCTATGGTGAACACACCCATATCCTTACATTGCTTCACTAGATTGTGTTTTCTTGTAATTATACCGTTCAGCTCGATATTCTTAACGATATATTCCAACCCCCATGTATCCTTTGAAAAGCCATCGATTGATTCAACTGATATAAACAGACCTTTATTTTTAGCTTTAACCTTTTGCGAAATTTCTTTTAGGTTAAAAATATTTCCCGTCATGATATAAATATTTTCACAATGTGAGTTTAAGGCCATATCTAGTTTATCTAAATTGTTTATGCACGCTATAATAGGATATGAATTCAAGGATTCAAAAAAACTATACATTCAACTTCATCCCTTCTATCAGCTTTAGCTTTTCTTTTCTATTAAGCTTTTTTAAAGATATTTCTCTTTTTAGTGCTTCTGATTTTGTTTGAACTTTTTCAAAATAGCATAATGTAACAGGTAGTCTTCCTCTTGTATATTTAGCTCCTTTACCTTGATTGTGAACTTTTATTCTTTTTTCCAATTCATCTGTATATCCAGTGTAAAGAGTATTGTCACTACATTTTACGATATAAACAAAGTACATATTATCACCTAATCGTTGAGTATATTGTCTAGAACCTTAACTATTATATCATAAGAATATCCTTTTCTTTGAAGTATACCACCTAATCTTCTATAAATAGAATTTCTATCTAGATTGTTATAACTTTTCATCTTCTTACAGGCTAGCTCCATAGCCATATCATATTCAAGTTCTTCATCTGGAATTAAACATAAGTCAATTATCTCTTTTGAGATTCCCTTCTTGTATAACTCATGTTTGATTTTGTTAGGACCGTATTTATTTAAATTTTGTTTATCCGATATAAAACTTTTAGTAAAATCTATATCATCTATATATTTATTTTCCTTAAGATAGTTAATAGTATGGATTATATACTCATTATCGAATCCTTTTTTATTAAGTGCATTCAATATTTCCGTTTCAGATCTTTTTCTATAGGAAATAAGGTTCAATGCATAATCAGTAGCCTTAATCTGCTCTTCTACATTAGTCAAATTACCACCTCATAAACTATAAATTTTCATCTCTATTGCTAAGTAGTATATAAATGCCCAGTATTATAAGTAAAATTGGCCAGTATTTACTAAAACTCAATAAATGAGGATATATTATTTTAATTAGAAGGTAGACACCTAATAGTATAAGTCCTATCCCAAAAAACAATGGAGTATTTTTATTTTGAGTATAATTAAATCTATCTTCATAAATATAACCATCATCTTCAGGGATAACAAATCCACACACTAGATAGGCTAATCCAAAAGTTCCATTCATTATGGTCAGTATAAACCAGGCTACTCTTACAATTGTAGCATCAATATTAAAATATTCTGCCATTCCTCCACATACTCCAAACAAATATCTATTTTCTCTGGATCTTTTCAATTTCTTCATATATACACCTCCACTAGTTGATATATATATGTTAACAGATTTTGACAGAAATATAAATAGAAGTATCAAAATAATTCCAATTGTAAAGAATTTATGGTAACATTAAATATTAAGGAGGTGTAGTATGTTCAATTTTATTTCGCTTGTATTCAAGTATATATTTATAATAATTATTTATTTGTTTATATTTAGCATAATCAGGTTAATTTATCTTGATATACGTAGTATGGATGTTTCAGCAATTGATGGAGATGCTTATTTGAAGCTGATCAATAGAATTGATAAGCTCCCATATAAGATTAAGGAGCATTATCCCATTGATGGTGAACTTACATTGGGTAGACATTCTGATAATGATATATTAATAAAAGATCCTTTTGTATCCAAGAAACATTTTCAAATTGTTGAGGATGAGGGTGATTATTATTTGGAGGATTTAAATAGTGCAAATGGTACTTTTTTGAATGGAGAAAGAATTGAAGATGTGGCAAAGTTATCTAATGGTGATATTATTAAGGTAGGGAATATAGAATTTTTATTTGTTAATAGAGAATAGGAGAATGTTATGTTAAAAAATGATATAAGCAATAGATCTCCCAGAAATTTGTTGTTCCTATTTGAAATTTTATCCTTGTCTTTAGTTTTTCTATATGATTGGGGATCAGTTGATAGGGCAACTTATATAACAGCTATTGGATTAGTAATTATTATTTATTTGTCTAATTTCATACTTAACAAGATTTCAAAGGGAGATAGTTATATATTTTTAATAGTCACAATGTTGGTTTCAATTGGAGTAATAATGGTTTATAGGATTGATTCACAGCTGGGAATGAAACAATTGTTGTGGCTATCTTTAGGTATTTTGATTTTTTATTTAACTTATTTTGTATTAAAATTTATTCGTGGTTGGAAGAACTGGATACCTTTATACTTAGGATTGTCATATCTTTTGTTCTTTCTAACTTTTTTACTAGGTAAGAGAAAATATGGTGCTATAAATTGGATTACTATAGGGGGACATAGTTTTCAGCCCGCCGAGATAACGAAGATACTTTTAATATTCATTATTGCAGCATATTATTCCAATCCTGAAAAGTTTAGTAAATATAAATATGCGCCATATTATATTATGGGAATAGTATATTCATTTATAGCCTTATTGTTTTTGCAAAGAGACCTTGGAACTGCTTTGATATTTTATGCTATTTTTCTAGCTATACAATTCATTTATGAGGATCGAAGAATCCTAATACTTTATAATATTATCTTGTTTGCTGCAGGAGGAATACTTGGGTATGTAGTATTTGATCATGTTAAAATTAGAGTATTGACATGGATAGATCCGTGGTCCTATATAGATAATAAGGGGTATCAAATTACCCAGTCGCTATTTGCAATTGCATCAGGAGGTTTTTTTGGTACTGGATTGGGTCTTGGACATCCAGAATTTATTCCACTTTCATATACCGACTTCATCTTTTCAGCTATTTGTGAGGAAATGGGGCTGTTTACCGGGATTGGAGTTATAATGCTTTTCATGATACTCGTTTATAGAGGATTTAAAATTGCATTGAATCAGACTCATAAGTTTTATAGAATACTTGCTTTAGGTGTCAGCATACTATTTGGAATTCAGTCCATAATCATATTAGGTGGAGTTTTGAAGGTGTTGCCACTAACAGGGATTACTCTTCCATTTGTCTCATATGGAGGAACCTCAATTTTGTCAAGCTTCATAGCTCTAGGTATTCTACAAGTAGCATCAGAAGACATCGATACAAGGGAGGAAGCAGAATGAACTCAGAACATAGAAGAATAGTATTAGTACTAATCGCTTTATGTATTGTATTTACTGGCTTAATAGGATATATGAGTTATTTTCAAGCTTTCAAGGCAGAAGCTATAAAGATGAATTCCTATAATAAACGTCTATGGATAAATGAAGAAAATATTCTAAGGGGCTCCATATTAGATAGGAATGGGAAAATTCTAGTTTATAGTGAAAAACATGATGAGACAATGAGAAGATATTATAAATATGGCAGCCTTTACAGTCATATAATAGGATATAGCTATAGAGAATATGGAAAGGCAGGACTGGAGTTAAGCTTCAACAATTATCTGTTGAATATTAATGACAATTCAGCTTTGGATGAGTTAATAAATATTGTTGCTCCAAGAACAATTGGAAATAATTTGGAGCTTACTATAGACCATGGGACTCAGGAAAGAGCAAGGAATTTATTAAAGGGAAGAAAAGGTTCAGTAGTAGCGATGAATCCAAAGACTGGTGAAGTCTATGCTATGGTCAGCCTTCCTGATTTCGATGTTTCTACACTGAGAGATGATTGGGGAATTATATCTGAAGATCCAAATAGTCCACTTTTAAATCGAGCAACTCAAGGACTTTATACTCCAGGGTCAGTCTTTAAAGTAATCACAACTGCGGCTATCTTAAACACTCCTGGAATAAATCAGGAATACTTGTGTAAGGGAACTACCACAATTGATGGCTATCCGTTTAAAGATTATCAAAATAAAGCCCATGGAGAGCTGAATTTGAAAAATGCCTTGGCTTATTCTTGTAATACTTATTTTACTGAAAAAGCATTGGCAGTCGGAGAAAATAAATTAAGGGAGACTGCCGAGGGATTTATGTTTAATAATAATATACCATTTGATTTACCTGTTAAGAGTTCATCCTATCCTAAGGGAAATATTGGAGATACAGATTTAGCCGCTTCCGGCATAGGACAGGGAAAAGTACTTACGACTCCGCTGAATATGGCTATGGTTGCTTCTGCAATAGCTAACAATGGAGAGGTTGTTAAACCTATACTAGTAAATCAGGTAGTTTCATCTACAGGAAAATTAGTTAAATCCTTCAATACAGAGACTTTGTCACAAGGTATAGATAGTATGAAAGCAGCTGAAATAAAAGAAATGATGATAGAAGTTGTAAAAAAAGGCACAGGTAAAAATTCAAGTATAAAAAATGTTCAGGTAGCAGGTAAAACTGGAACAGCTGAAAATCCATCTGGTAAATCACACGCATGGTTTATAGGATTTGCACCTGCAGAGGATCCTAAGATTGCAATAGCAGTTGTATTAGAAGAAGATGGGTCAACTGGTGGAAGTTCTGCTGCTCCTATTGCTAGGGATTTAATAATATACGGATTAAACAATATTAAATTTTAGGAGGGTATTATGGTTTCAAAAGAGATTTTGGAAAGAAAAGATATTGCTGAAGAACTTAAATGGGATTTAGGGTCAATGTATGCTAATCAGGAAGCATGGAACAAAGATTTCGATAAAGCTATGGAATTAGCTAAGAAATTTGAAGTGCACAAGGGAAGTGTGGTGGATAGTAGCGAAAACCTATATAAAACATTGAAAGACAGTGATGAGCTATTTAGATTAGTTGAGAATTTGTATTCATATTCACATATGAAGCTGGATGAAGATACTAGGCTAGGTAGTTCACAGGAATTATCTGATAAAGGTATGAGCCTTATGGTAGATGTTCAGGATAAAACTTCCTTCTTAATTCCTGAGATATTAACAATCGATGAAGCTACGTTAAAGAAATTTATAGAAGAAAAAGAAGAATTAAAATTATATATTCAATATTTAGAGGATATTCTTAGACAAAAAGATCATGTTCTATCAGCTAGAGAAGAATCTATAGTTGCTCAATTTGGTGAAGTAGCTAGCTCGCCTGAAAAAATATTTTCTATGTTAAATAATGCTGATTTAACATTTCCTACAATCAAGGATGAAGATGGTAATGATATTGAGATAACCTCGGGCAATTTTATACCATTGATGGAGTCCAAAAACAGGGATGTAAGAAAAAATGCCTTTAAAGAATTATACAAGACCTATTTTAGCTTTAAAAATACATTTGCATCAACTTTAAATGGGGATTTAAAAAATAATGTGTTTAATGCTAGATTAAGAAATTATAAAAACAGCATGGAGGCAGCTATTAGTGATAACAATATCCCTGTAACGGTATATGATAATTTGATTAATGCAATACATGACAATCTTGACACCATGTATAAGTATATGGATATAAGGAAAAGAGCCCTTAAATTAGATGAGCTCCATATGTACGATTTGTATGTACCTATAGTACAGGATGTTGATTTTGATATTCCTTATGATGAGGGAGTTGAAATTATAAAAAAAGCTTTAGCTCCTCTAAAGGAAGAATATTTAACAGCTATGGAGGAAGGCTTCAATTCCAGATGGATAGATATTAAGGAAAACAGAGGGAAACGTTCAGGAGCATATTCTAGCGGTTCATATGATTCCAAGCCATATATTTTATTGAATTATCATGACACTTTAGATAATGTATTCACCATCGCCCATGAAATGGGACACTCTATGCATAGCTATTTTACAAGAAAAAATCAACCGTATATCTATGGTGACTATAGTATCTTTGTTGCAGAGGTAGCTTCAACAGCCAATGAGGCATTGTTATTAGATTATATGCTGAAAAATGTGAAAAATAAAAATGAAAAGCTATACTTATTGAATCATTATCTTGAATCCTTTAGAACAACTGTATTTAGACAAACGATGTTTGCTGAATTTGAAAAGATCATTCATGAGCATTTAGAAGACGGCGGGGCGCTTACAGCTGATTATCTTTGCGAGACTTACAAACAACTTAATGAATTATACTATGGTCCTAACATGGTAATAGATGATGAAATAGCCATAGAATGGGCTAGAATTCCACATTTCTATTACAATTATTATGTATTTCAATATGCAACAGGATTCTCTGCTGCTATAGCTTTATCTCAAAAGATTTTAAACGAAGGAGAGATAGCAGTAAAAAAATATCTGAACTTCTTAAAGAGCGGCAGCTCTGACTACCCAATAAACGTGTTAAGAAAAGCAGGTGTAGATATGGAAACTGAAGAACCGGTAAATAATGCCATGGCATTATTTAAAAGATTGGTAGATGAATTTGATAGCTTGTTGTAAATCTATATAAGAACTAAGAGTAATAACCCGAGATTCTTCGAAAGCAGTGAATACTCTGCCCGTCTCAGAATGACAGGTTGTGTCATGCTAAACATAAGTGAAGCATCTCAGGTTTTAAAACTCTTAGTTCTTATTTTTCAACTCTTATCTCTTACCTTTTAACTCTTAGTTCTTAACTCTTACCTCTTAGTTCTTAGTTCTTAGTTCTTACCTCTTACCTGCTCTTCTAACTTGCTTTTACAAGAATTTGCTCTTTAAATTATCCCAATAGGAATTTTTACTTAAACCTAATTTATATATTTTCTTATCCGATAATTTAACATTAACATCAATTATATTATCATATCTAAATTCAACTCCATCATTGACAATGAGGATTGAGTTCTCATATCTAAATTCTGGTTTTATCGTTATATTAAAATCTCCGGGTATAATTGCACTAGTAGGTAATGACCTAAAGGCCTTTGAACTAATAGGAGACAATGGAGTTATCTGTAAACAGCTTATGGATGGATATACAATACTTCCACCACTTGAAAAATTATAAGCGGTGCTTCCTGCCGGAGTAGAGATTATAATTCCATCACCACTAAATTTTTGTAAATGATTACCGTCAATATACATTGTTAAATGAATTACCTTAGATTTAATTCCTTTTATGACAATTTCATTGATTCCCGTAAGGGTAAAACATTTATTCTTAGTACAAACTTCAGCTTCAACTAGATATATTTCCTCAATCATATATTCATTATTTATATATTTATATAAAAATTCGTCGATATTGGAAGGAGAGACCTCTTGAAAAAAGCCCAAATGTCCAGTATTAATTCCAACAAATGGTGTCTCAGGGAATTTATTTCGATGGATTGCTCTTAAAAATGCACCATCACCACCAATGCAAATATTAAGCTCTGCATTAGGTACATATTCTTCACTGACTACAAAACCCATCTCTTCCAGTTTATCTACAAGTATAATTTTGGTTTTTCTAGATTCATAATTTCGATTTGATATTATATTAATAATTCTTTTTTCATTTGTCAAAAATATTCCCTCCACCACGTTGCTTTATATAATATAATAATTTACATATATTATAATATATTATGTATTAAAAAGTAAGGAGGTACTATGAAAAAATTAGAAGATAGTGAAAGTGTTATAAACTATATATGTGATATTGGCAACTTAGACCTTGAGGACTACCTGTTTTCAAGAAATGTTTCCGGTAGATTGTTTAGAAGACTTTATAAGGAAAAGAATATTTACGTCAATGGAAAATTTCAAAGAAAGAGCCTGGAGCTTAAGAAGGGTGATTGTATTACATTAGTAATGGAGGATGAAGAAGATAGCACAACCCCAGAAAAGATGAATTTAAATATTATATATGAGGATTATGATTTATTGATTATAAATAAGGATCCTAATATGGTTGTTCATCCTACTAAATTGCATCAAATGCATACTTTGTCCAATGGGATAGCATATTATTTTAAAGAAAAGAACATTAAAAAGAAAATAAGGTTTGTAAATAGATTGGATATGGATACAACGGGGATATTGATAGTAGCAAAAAACTCATTTGCTCATCAGCAAATGGCATTGCAATTTGAAGACAATACAATTGAGAAGAAATACTTAGCAATTGTTCAGGGCATTGTAGAGGCAGATGAAGGAACTATTGATTTGCCTATTGGAAGGGAAGAGGATAAAAGTATCAAAAAGGTAATTATGGAAAATGGACAGAGTGCTTTAACAAAATATAAAGTATTAGAAAGATTTGAGTCTGCTTCTTTAGTAGAAGTAAGGATATTTACTGGAAGGTCGCATCAAATAAGAGTACATATGAATTATATTGGACATCCGATTATTGGGGATAGTCTCTATAATGAAAACAGTGTGCTTATTAATAGGCAGGCATTACATTCATATTATTTAAAAGCAATACACCCAAGATTTGGCTCAAGCTTAGAATTCAATGCACCCTTGCCTGAAGATATGGAAAGACTAATAAACCTAATGAGGTTTTAATTTTCATTAGGTTTTTCTTTATTTGGTGTATCTAGCATTTTTAATATGTCCATCATCTTTGACATCTCTTTGATTTTTTCTTTATCTTTTTCACTACTTCCTTCCATAAAGGTTTCCATTAAACTTATGATACTATTTGTATCAGAAAGAGGGTTCTTATTATTCATTAAGCTATTATATGCATTAAGCATTTTTTTATATTTGTCGATGTTTAGAATTAGATTTAGAACAGTTCCCAAATTTTCGATCTGAGAATTATTTACCTCATCTTGTAATGTATAAATAATCCTTTGAAGTCTTTCTTTAGGCTCTAGCTCAATAGCTGAAAATTCTTGAACCTCGGCATTATCAAGGAATTCAATAAGTTCTTTTATACGTATTATTTTTTCTGCCATTAGGATTGATTTATTGAATGTAGGTCCATGCTCTGTAGGTAATAGGGGGCCAATCCTTTTTGCAATTTTTATTTTTTCAGTTGTGTACCTTGAATCAATGCTTATATTACTTAAATAGCCTTTTAAACTATGTAAAGTATTTTCTCTATCAGTAGACTTATTAATTAATAAATATAATAAAATAAAAATAATAGGTGTATCCAATAATAATACCTCCTTATTTCTTATGTAATCATTATATGCATGTTATTTCTTTTGTTTACATTATAAGTTGTAATATTATTAAATGACATAACATAAATTAATAAAAAGATGAAGGGGGTATAATCTTGGGAAGAGATAGAGATGAGTTAATTAAGAATATAAAAGCAAATGTTCCGGATAATGAACAATTGTCAAAAATTGAAAAATTAGCAGAAAACTATAAAGATAAGACAGATGATGAAATATTTTTTGAAATAATTAAGATAAATAAAGAAATGGAAAATGAATTAAGTCCTGAAAAATATAATGAAATCCTTGAAAAAATAGAGAGCATTAGACCATTGTTGTCAAAGGAACAAAGTTCAAAGCTCAATATGATTTTAAAGGCTCTAGATAAAAATAAATAGTATGGTCTAAACATAAAAAATAGAATATTTTTTCAATAATCAACAGGAGGTAACTCCTGTTTTTTGGTTTACAATAGTATTGATACCAAATCAAGGAAATGGACTAAAAATACTATGGATGTTATAATTACCTTAGATTATGTAAACCAAGGGGGAATTACTATCATAAAGAAAAAGAGTTTACTTATATTATTGATTATTATAATCTCTATTATTTCTAGTGTTCTCGTTTACTCTAAAAATGATAAGGCTGAGGAAATTTCATATATATTATTTTTAAACCATTTAGAAAATGGTATTGTTAAAGAAGTATACATAGGAGATACTTCCAAAATCAAAGTTGTTCTAGATAATGGTAAGGAACTCATGACTGATAATCCTAGAACTTTAGGTTTTAAGGAAGAATTGTTGATGAGTGGTGTAAAGGTTATAGAAAAAAATCAGTCTATGGAAAATATAGTCGTTCCTTTATTTTTATTAGGAGGAGTAATTTTTACATTGATTTTTTTAAGAAATACTTCTCCTAAGGAAGCTGAAAAGGAAATGGCTAGTATGTCAAAGATTGAGAATTCTGAAATCAATCCAAATATTGGATTTAAGGATGTAGCGGGTAATGAAGAAGCAAAGTTAAATCTGCAGGAATTGGTAGATTTCATAAAAAATCCGGAGGTGTACAAGCAGTTTGGTGCCAGAATTCCTAGAGGGGTATTGTTGTATGGACCTCCAGGGACTGGAAAGACATTATTAGCAAAAGCTCTTGCAGGGGAAGCAAATGTACCATATTTCTCAGTAGCAGGTTCAGATTTTGTTCAGGTATATGCCGGTCTTGGAGCAAGTAGAATAAGAGATTTGTTTAGGAAGGCTAAAGAAGCAGGTAAATCTGTTATATTTATTGACGAAATTGATTCCATAGGAAAAAAACGTAAGGGAAGTAGTATATCTGGAAGTGAAGAAGGAGATAGAACACTGAATGCTCTTTTAGCTGAGATGTCTGGATTTAAGGACAATGATGGTATTATAGTCATTGCAGCTACTAATAGGATTGATGTTTTAGACGAAGCACTTCTTAGACCTGGCAGATTCGATAGACAAATAGCTGTTGATCTTCCTGATGTTAATGCAAGATACAAGATTTTAGAGCTTCATGGTAAAAATAAACCTATAAATAAAGATGTTAATTTAAGAAAATTAGCTTCAGAGACAGTATATTTTAGTGGGGCTAAATTGGAAAATTTATTAAATGAAGCAGCTCTTTTTGCAGTTAAGGAGCATGCCTTGGAAATTAAATCTGAACATATAGATAAGGCTTATTACAAGGTGTTAGTTGGTGATGAAAAGCTTGATAGAAGCTATATAAACACTAAGGACAAAGAGATTACTGCATATCATGAAGCAGGACATGCATTAATTGCTAAACTAGTTGATAAGAATAATAGTGTAACTAAAGTTAGTATAATTCCTAGCACAAAAGGAGTAGGCGGATTTAGCTTAAATATCCCTGCGGATAAAATATATAGAACTAAGAAAGATTTGTATTCAAATATAATGGTAGCATTAGGTGGAAGAGCTGCTGAAGAAATTATTTACGGAAAAGAGAATATAACAACAGGTGCATCTTCTGACCTTGAAAAGGCAACAGATATTGCATTGTCCTTAGTTGGAACTCTTGGTATGGATGATGATTTTGGATTGGTGAATATGAATGTTTTAATGTCAAAAGATATTAGGGAAGACAACAAATTAACTTTACGAACAAATAAAATACTAGAAAAATTATATCAGGAAACACTACTCTTATTGAGAGATAATATCACGTTTCTAAAAGAAATATCACAAAAATTGTTAATAAATGAAACAATTGATGAAGATGATATAAATAGCATAATGAGTGCTAATAATTAGTTTATAGGACTTGTCAAATATTAGACGATTAGAATTACTTGAAGGAAAATCAAAAAAGAGTTATAATAGGGTTAAAGAAGTTCTGCAGTGTGCGTTATTACCATATAATTCAACCGACAAAATAGACACGGGTGTCTATGTTTAATGGTGGATAACAAGCCTCCTTTGAGGGGAAGTTAGAAGTTATTAACAGGAATCCCACCTTAAGAAAGGCGGGTATGAATTAATTGGGAAGACGGCATTGCGGGATTTTTTTATGTATAAAAAACCTTTCAATTGAGGAAAATAATGAATAAATCAAGATGGGAGGTTTCATTAATGAAATTAGATGATAGAGAGATATTAAAGAAGAAAATTTTAGATGCACAAGAGATGGTAAGAGAGTATGAAGTCTATTCTAAAAAATTAAATGATACTGAATTAGCAGATATGTTTAAGGATTACGCCGAAGAATGTGGTATTCAAGCATCAAATCTTATGAAAATATTAAATCAAAAATATGGAAAATAATATGGTATAATGATTATAGAAAGGGAATCGGGGTAATAGAATGAATAAATATAAATTTAATAACAAAGGGGAGAATCATATGAAACTTAATCGAATAATTGAAGAGAAAAGAAAACAAATGGAAAAACAAAAAAAGATGGAAACAGCAAAGAATGTTGCTGTGGGAACAGCAATAGGAACAGCTTTAGGTGCGGCTGCAGGTTTATTATTTGCGCCTAAATCCGGTAAAGAAACCAGAGAGGATATAGTTATTAAGTCTAAAGAAGTTGCTGAAAATGTTAAGCAAACTACTGATGAAACTATTGAGGCAACTAAGGAATTCTCTGAAAAGGTAAAGACTGAAGTCAAACAAAATTTTGAAAATCTAAAAGAAAGAAATAAAACTGCGATTGAAGAATTTACAGATGACGTAGAGGAAGCTGCAGAAGAAGTAGGCGAAGGTATAGCTAATGTAGGAGAAATATTAGAAGAGGCAAAAAAGGACATCAAGGATGAATTAGATAGATAAATATTATATATAACCAAGGAGGAAAAGTAATGAGTGCAAACCTAACGATACAGGATTTGTTTAAATTGATTTTATTCCTATTGGGTATAGGTGTATTGAGCTATCTAATTATTATACTTAATAAACTGAATAAATTATTAGGTAAATTTAAATTATTGGCAGAAAGCAACTATAAGGAATTAGATACAACAATTAAACAATTACCTGAAATATCTGAGAATATAAATGAAATTACCAAGGAAGCAAAGACCACCTTAACAGAACTTCAACCAGAAATAAATGAGTTGATTTCTAATGTAAATTCAATATCAGGGAAGGTGGGCAGTATAACTAATGTGATTGATGATACTACGCATAAGGTAGGAGAAACTGTTGTAGAAGTTTCTGATAGTATAACTGAAACAGCGAATGCCTTTAAATTTAATGCAAAAAATATAAATGATTACTTAATAATAATCAAGGAAGTATTTGATATGATAAGAAGTGCTATTCACAGTATATGAGAACCCGTATAATGGGTTCTTTTTAATATATTATTATTATGCTTTAATTATTCATAAGATTAAAACATAAAAATATTGATTAAGAGGTAATTACTGGTATACTAAATATATAAAGTATTAAAAATTAATATTAACATAATAATGGGAGAAAATATGATGAAGAAAATTAAATTCATTATAAATCCATCGTCAGGCAGACAGACAATGGAAAAAAGGATAGATGCTTTATGTATTCTTTTATTAGATGAGGGTTATATAGTAAGTAAATATTTCACTCAGAAAAAAAATGATGCTACGTCTGAAGCTATTAAATCCAGTAGGGAAGGAATTGATATAATAGTTGCATGTGGTGGAGATGGTACAGTAAACGAAGTTGTAAAGGGAATAATGCTTAGTGAGGAAAGTGAAAAACCTGCTTTAGCTATTTTAGCAAGCGGAACAGTAAACGATTTTGCAAATTACCTGGATTTACCTAGGAATGTCAATAGTTTTTTTGATATGATTAAAAAAGGAAATACAATTAATGTGGATATAGGCAAGGTTAATGATGATTATTTCGTTAATGTTGCAGCTGCTGGACTTTTGACGAATGTAGCCTATCAGGCACAACCTGATGTAAAAGCTATTTTAGGTAGGATGGCATATTATTTTGAAGGAATTAAAGAACTAACAACACAAAATTTAGAGCCTATTAAAGTTAAGATTTATAGTGAGGAATATACCAATGAAGAAGAAATATTGCTATTTTTAATATCCAATAGCTCATCTATTGGTGGATTCAAAAAATTAGCACCAGAGGCCGATGTATTAGATGGATTGCTAGATGTTGTTGTTATTAAGAAATCTGCTGTTACTGATCTTGCAAATATATTTATAAACGTACTAACTGGTGAACATATAAATCATCCAAATGTGATTTACTATAAGACGAAGTCTGTTTTAATTGAGCCTGTATCAACAGACGTTCCTATTGATATTGATGGGGAATTTGGAGGCAATCTTCCTGCAAAATTTCAGGTCATCCCAAAGGGTTTAAAGATACTTATCTAGAGGAGGAGTACTATGACATATGAATATGTAGAAAATATAGAAAAATATCTACGTAAAGTTGATTACATTGTCAGAAAAAAAGGTAGGGAAATTTTAAACGATTTTAATATGACTATTCCTCAGTTTACAGCTTTACAAATAATAGTAAATAATGAGAGCTTGACAATAGGTGACTTAAGTCAAAAGATGGGATTGGCATGTAGTACAATTACAGACTTGATAGATCGAATGGAGAAGACTGAGCTTGTCATAAGAAAGAGAGATGCAAATGATAAACGGGTAGTATGGATAGAAGTTCTGCCAAAAGGACATGATATTTTAGAAAAAGTATTAAAGAAAAGAATTGAATTTTTAAATTCAAAGCTTATAAATATTGAAGATGAGGACAAAAGAGCACTAAATAATTTATTAGAAAAGGTATATGAAGCAATGGGAGAATAACTTGCTTAAGGCAAGATGATATAAATTTATTTTGACAAAAATCCTAATTTAATTAAAGAAAAAAATAGTACAAGTTCTGAAAAAAGGGTATAATAGGGTTATTGTGTAATCAAATGGTTGTAAGTCTAGATGAATTATTGGCTATAATGGGAATAATCATAGTAAAATTAAATTTAATTCTAAAGCACGTTGCAAAGAAAACAATAAGTAAAAAGAGAAGTTGTATTCAATAAGGAGGGAGTTTATGGCTGCTACGATAAAGGATGTTGCGAAATTAGCAGAGGTATCAATATCAACTGTATCAAGAGTAATCAATGATTCAAAGCCAGTTAGTCCAGAAGCTAGAAGAAGGGTTTTGAAAGCAATAGAAGATTTGGGTTATAAACCAAATGAAATTGCTAGAAGTCTGGTCACAAAAAAATCAAATTTAATAGGAGTTATAGTAGATGATATAGGTAACTCATATGTTGCCCAAATAGTCAGAGGGATCGAAGAGATTGGTAGGATGTATAAATATGATATATTGCTTTGTAGTAGTTATGGAATAGAGGAGACTGAACTAAGGTTTATTCATCTTCTAATGCAGAAGCAGGTAGAAGGAATTATCATAGTCTCGGAAATTGCAACTACAAGAATTGCCGAAAATATCAACAAATATAAAGTACCGTTTGTATACTTAAATAGATTGTACGATATATCAAAGACACCAACAGTAACTATTGATGACGAAATTGCAAGTAGTACTATGACTAATCATCTGATAGATCATGGACATAAGAATATTCTTTATGTGACATGGGATAAGGATTTAGATCTTTCTATCGAAAAACATAAAATTAAAGGCTATTCTGATGCAATGGCTAACATAGGGAAGAAACCATTAATATTTGGTATTGATGGATATAAGATTGATGACGGATATAAAAAAGGTGGAGAGATCTTAGAATTTATTCGTGAGAATGATGTAACGGCTGTATTTTGTTGTCAAGATGAAATAGCAATTGGATTGATAAACTACTTATATGATAATAATATAAAGGTTCCCGATGAAATTTCAGTAGTAGGCTATGGAGATATTTCACTTGCTTCTATTTATAGACCTAAGCTTACAACTATAAAAGAACCTTATTATGATCTTGGTGCTGTAGCCATAAGAAGGATTCTAAAGGAAGTAAAAGGTGAATCAGTAGATGAACGGTCCTTAAAATTACCTATACAATTAGTTGTTAGGGATAGTGCTAAAGACATTAAATAGAAATTATACTTTGGACAATTAGACAATAAATGTTGTCTAATTGTCTTTGTAATTAGAGGGTGAATTATGTTAAAAGAACTTATTAGGGCTTTTTTACTTGTTTTTGTTGCTGAAATGGGAGATAAGACTCAAATAATTGCAATGACATTTGCTACTCAATATAAGGTAATGGAAGTTTTATTAGGGGTTACCATAGGTGTTTTGTTCAATCATGGTATAGCTATCGTTTTAGGGAATTTCATATCAAAAGTAGTACCTATAAATTTGATTCAAATCATAGCAGGTTTATTGTTTATAATATTTGGGATTAATGCTCTAAAAATTGATGGAGAAGAAAATGTAGAAAATAAAAAAGCACTTAATCCAGTTGCTGCTGTTTCGATAGCTTTTTTTGTTGGTGAATTGGGGGATAAAACACAACTTACTGCTATGACCTTAGCTGCTGAAGCAAATTACCCTGTGTTTATTTTAATGGGTACCACATTGGGTATGATAGCTACAAGTGGGTTAGGTATCTTTGTAGGAAGTAGAATTGGCGAAAAAATACCTGAGTTACTTGTAAAAATTGTTTCCTCATTAGTATTCGTATTTTTTGGAACTATAAAATTGTTTGATTCTGTCCCTGGCAATTACCTTACTCTGCGAAATATTGTATTGATGCTCTCAGTATTAATTATAGTGGAAACATCTCTAATATTTAGGTTGGTAAGAGATGGTAAATTAAAGTCAAAAGCATCATCCCTAAAATACGTTGCAGAACGTCTTAAAAGACAGACGAAGGAATTAAAAAAGACACTCGATAGCATATGCTTAGGAGAAAGTAAATGTGGTACTTGTTCTAGCTCGAGTTGTTTGATAGGCTATACAAAATTCATACTTAAAGAAGCTTATGAGAATGGTAATTATTATAAAGATTTAAATGTTAATATTGATAAGTTATTGAAAAAGAATTATGACAAAGGTAAAGTCAGAGATGCTTTAATAATGATAATATCAGATTTTAAAAAATATGGATGGGATTTTAATGATGATTTTGTGGTGATGAAAATCAAAAATGCCCTTGAAGTCTATTTGTTTGGTAAAAGAGTTGAAAATGTTGATAATATAAATGACTATATTGAAGAAGTTAAAATCTATGATAAGGAATTAGAAACAGTCTTGAGAAAAAGATTCAGCTAGGAGGAACTTTGATATGCCTACGAAGATTATTAGGGTAATGTTAGTTGATGATCATAAATTGATGAGAAGAGGATTGAAACTTATTCTTGAAGCTGAACCTGATATTAGGATAATTGAAGAAGCATCTGATGGTAACGAGGCAATCAATAAAGCATTAAATTATAAACCTGACGTGATTATTATGGATATAAATATGCCTATTTTAAATGGACTTGATTCTTTAAAGAAAATGAAAGAATTTGGTGTTTCCAGTAAAGTAATCATTCTTACTGCCTTTACCAATAAGGAATATATAATTGCAGCTACAAAGATAGGTGCAAAGGGTTATTTATTTAAGAATGCGGATCCATGTGATTTGATAAAAGCCATAAGGGAAGTAAGTAAAGGAAGAAGTTATATTGAATTATCAGTTGCCAATATATTATCCTATGGTAGCAACGACGAGGGGCATAGCGATGTATTAGAAACAGATAAGATTAATTTATTATCAAGAAGAGAATATGAGGTTTTAGTTCTACTGTCCAAAGGCTATAATAATAAAGAAATCGGTAAGGAACTATTTATTAGTGAAAAAACAGTAAAGAATCATATAACAAATATATTTAAGAAATTGGAAGTTAATGATAGGGTACAAGCTACTCTGTTTGCTCTACATAATAGCATTAAGTAAAGAGAAATAAATCTTTTTTTAATAGATTTTGTGTAATATTCTCTTTAGATTGCAGCAATATATAATAATCATAAATTTTTAATTTAAAGTGTTGACAATAGATAAGATAGATGGTAATATTGTAAAAGTCATCTATGAAATTAACTACTAAAAATTACTAAAAGTTGAGTATAAAATTCTCTTGACAATGAGTTAATAAGGTGATAAACTAAAGAAGTCGCCTCGAAAGAGGATGACGTTGAACCAAGCCTTTTTGTCCAACGAGCTTTGCGAGTTGTAAGACAAAACGGACAGCGTAGCGAACAACGTGAGTGGAGAAGTAAAATGCGAACGTTAGTGAGCATGAACTTATGATAACTAAACAGTGTGAGACTTTGAATTAAAAGTTGACCTAACCCAATGAGTGATAGCGAATTGTTGGTAGGTCATTTGCAATGAGAACCAATTTTACACGAGTATAACGAGTGAATAAAATTGCGTTTCGAAACTGCGAAAACACAAAGAATCAATTCAAAAACATAAAACTTGTTATTTTTAGCTCAAGTGAAGAAACAATAACGATGTCATTCTAAACGTAAGTGAAGAAACGATATCATTGTCATTCTGAGCGAAGTCGAGGAATCTCTACATCATTGTCATTCTGAGCATAGCGAAGAATCTCGGGTTTATGTTTTAAACAAAGAGCTAGTCAAACTCTAGCACATTTTTTTATGAGAGTTTGATCCTGGCTCAGGACGAACGCTGGCGGCGTGCCTAACACATGC
>DAIUFH010000018.1:0-33195 GCA_036844705.1 Tissierella sp. | reverse complement strand
TCAAAATATTGAATCCTGGTTTGTAGGTTCTTTTGCATCGGTTCAAATTGGGAGATATGAATATTTATGGCTGATTGTTATAGTTACTTTTTTTATTTTTATTTATGCTGATAGATTGACTTTAGCCGGTCTAGGACAAGATGTTGCCATAAGTCTCGGAGTAAATTATAACAGAATAGTTATTTTAGGTACTGGTCTTATTTCAATTGCGGTAGGAATTGTTGCAGTTGTTATTGGAAATCTGCCTTTTTTAGGCTTAATTGTACCTAATATAGTATCAATGTATAGAGGCGATGACCTTAGGAGTAATTTGCCTTGGGTATGTGTGTTGGGAATGGGAACTATAACTTTTTGCGATATAATCTCGCGGACAATTATAAAGCCTTTTGAAATACCTGTCTATTTGATACTTGGAACATTGGGAGCAGTTGTATTTATCGTTATTCTACTGAGACAAAGGAGGCTGAGATGATGGAATTGGAAAATAGATCAGCCGGAGCTTTTCGTTCCAAAAAAGAAGAAAAACGGTATTGGATTTTGTTGATAACATTGATTGCTTTAGGTGTTCTCGCTTCCTATGGACTTTTGGTTTATAATAATCCAGTTCCGGTAAGTTCTCCCTCTTTTATCCCAGTTGTTAGAAGAAGGCTGGTAGCTCTTGTTACAATGATTATCTCTGCAATTTGTCAAAGTTTATCAACTGTTGCTTTTCAATCGGCTACGAATAATAAGGTCATAACGCCTTCGCTTTTAGGATTTGAAGCACTTTATTCAACGATTCATACTAGTACAATGTTTTTCTTTGGTGCCAGTACATTTATAAATTTTAGTGGTGTTGGATCATTTTTATTTCAAGTTGTTGCTATGGTCTTGATGTGTTTAATACTATATGGATGGTTGCTTTCTGGGAAATATGGTGATCTACAACTTATGCTTTTAGTTGGAGTTATTATTGGAACTGGGCTGAAATCTTTATCAACTTTTATGAGAAAATTGCTTGCACCCTCTGAGTTTGATGTTTTATTGGCAAGATTGTTTGGTTCTGTCAACAATGCAGATCCTGAATATTTTCCTGTTGCAATTCCAATTGTAATAATTGCGGCATTATTTCTTCTTGTTTTTTCTAAGAATTTGAATGTAGTGTCACTTGGAAAGGATGTATGTACTTCTTTAGGAGTTAATCACAAATCAAGTGTAATATATACTCTTGTATTGGTTTCTGTTTTGATGTCAATTTCAACGGCTTTGGTTGGACCGCTTACTTTCTATGGGTTTTTAGTTGCAACTTTGAGCTATCAAGCAGCACCGACTTATGATCACAGATATATTTTTCCAATGGCTCTTGCTATAGGGTTTTTAATAATAACAGGTGCATATTTTTTTATGTATCATATATTTGGCGGTCAGGGTGTGGTTTCAATCATTATAGAAATATTTGGCGGAATAACATTTTTAGCTGTGCTTTTAAGGAAGGGGACTTTATGATAATTATTGATAATGTGAAAAAGGCATATACTGATGAGGTGAAAATAGGACCTTTGAATATAAAAATACCTAAAGCCGGACTTACTTCTTTAATCGGACCAAATGGTGCCGGAAAGTCTACAACACTTTTGATGATTGGGAGACTTTTGAATATGGATGAAGGACAAATTAAGGTAGCAAGTTTGAATGTTTCTGAATCAAAATCAGATAATTTAGCAAAAATTTTGACTATCTTAAGACAAGAAAATCATTTTGTAACACGACTTACTGTTAGGCAATTAGTTGGATTTGGACGTTTTCCTTATTCAAAAGGAAGACTAAATAAAGAGGATGAGGCTATTATTTCTAAATATATTGATTTTTTAGGATTGACTGACTTAGAAAATAGATATTTAGATGAGCTTTCCGGTGGTCAAAGGCAAAGGGCATATGTAGCTATGGTTTTGTGTCAAGAGACAGAATATGTACTTTTAGATGAGCCCTTGAATAATCTTGATGTTGCACGTTCTGTGCAAATGATGGAGCATTTAAGGTATGCAGCTAATGAATTTGGAAGAACAATCCTGACCGTTATGCATGATATAAATTTTGCAGCAAAATATTCTGATAGAATTTGTGCTATGAAAGATGGTCGAATTGCTGCTTTTGGAACAGTAGAAAAGGTTATGGATTCAGAGCTGTTGACAGATATTTTTGAGACAAAAATAGAAATTATCAATGGTCCTCATGGACCAGTAGCGATTTATTAGCTATAAAACTAAATAAAAATATGTTATTAAAGATAAATTTAAGTTTTAGAAAGCAGAGTAAAATTTTACTCTGCTTTTTCGCGGCGTAGCTTAGTCATTTCATTTTTTTGTTGTTTTTAATAAAATTAGGGTAATATCTAAAGATATACTATAATAAAGGTTATACTATTTATATTATAAATTGGAGGAAAAATGATTGTTAACAAATTACTTGCTAGGATTAGTAACAAAGGATAACAATTTAAATGATAAAAATACAAGGGTAAAGGTAGGATATCTTGCAAGTTTTGTAGGGCTTATTGCAAATGTACTATTATCTGTACTTAAACTTACAATAGGTTTTTTGATATCATCTATAAGTGTAACAGCAGACGGTATCAACAATTTATCAGATGCTGCATCCTCTATAATTTCAATAATTGGGTTTAAACTTTCAAATATGCCTGCTGATAAGGAACATCCATATGGTCATGGAAGGATAGAATATATTACTGCACTTATGGTGGCTTTTATGGTAATATTAGTAGGATTTCAATTTATTCAAACCTCATATAAAAGGATAGTAAATCCTCTTGCGGTAAAGTTTGAAATTTTTTCATTTATAATATTGATAATATCAATAAGTGTTAAGATATGGCTAAGTATCTTCTATAAGGATCTTGGGCAAAAAATAGATTCTTCTGTGTTGAAGGCAACATCAAGCGATGCTCTAGGAGATGTTTTGACAACATCTGTAGTTGTAGTGTCAATAGTCATAGGAAGATATACAGCTCTACCTATAGATGGATTTATGGGAATATTAGTTTCATTACTTATTATGTATAATGGTTTTAATCTAGTGAAGGATACAATAAGTCCACTTATAGGAGAGGCTCCAAATGAAGGACTTATCAAATCCATATATGATGATGTTTTAAACTATGAGCATATAACAGGAGCACATGACTTAGTTGTACATACTTATGGGGTAGGGAGAACTATGGCTACTATTGATGTAGAATTCCCTGCTTATATAGATAATATTACAATACATGATGTTATTGATAGTATGGAAAGGGAAATAGGAGAGCAATATAATCTTACACTTGTTGTTCATATGGATCCATTGGGACCGGAATCTAAGGAAAGATATCAGTTGAGAAAAGAGGTAAAGGAGATTCTTAAAGAGAATCCTGCTATAAAATCAATTCATGATTTTCAAATTCTTGAAAACAATAATGAAAAAACAATAGAGTTTCATCTAGTTGTAAATGGCAACAAGATGAGTAAAAATACTACCGATGAAATTATAAAAGAAGAAATTGAAAAAGAAATAGTAAATAGATATAAAAATATGAATTGTAATGTTATTGTAGATATTGAATATTAAGGGAACGTAAGGTGAGATAATGTTAAGAATACCTGAGATTAAATTGTCTTTAGATATGGATGAGAAATTGTTGAAAAAGGAAATATCTAAGAAACTGCATATTCCAGAAGAGGATATACTTAAATATATGATATTTAAGAAATCCATTGATGCAAGGAAGAAAAATGAAATACATTTTGTTTATGTAGTCGATATCGAAGTTAAAAATGAAGAGATTATTTTAAAGAAATTTAGTAAAAAAGGAATTATCAAAACTCCTGAATTAAATTTTGAATATAAAAATCTTGCTCCACAAAATTTTATAAGACCTGTAGTTGTAGGATTTGGTCCCGCAGGCTTGTTTGCAGGTTTGATTTTAGCTCAAATTGGCCTTAAACCTATTATTTTAGAAAGGGGGAAGGCAGTTGATGACAGGGCAAGGGATGTTGAAAAGTTCTGGAATACTGGGAAACTAAATGCTGAATCTAATGTACAATTTGGAGAAGGTGGAGCTGGAACATTTTCTGATGGTAAGCTGACGACCCTTATTAAGGATCCCAGATGTAGAAAGGTATTAGAGGAGTTTGTTGCTGCAGGAGCTCCAGAAGAAATACTATATTTGAACAAGCCCCATATAGGAACTGATATACTACGAACTGTAGTAAAAAATATCAGAAATAAAATAATTTCTCTAGGAGGAGAGGTTAGATTCTCCAGCAAGGTAACTGATATTGTTGTTGAAGGAAATGGGGTCGTAGGACTTGAGGTCAATAATAAAGAAATCATAAGATGTGATAAAGTACTTTTAGCTTTAGGTCATAGTGCTCGTGACACATTTGATATGCTATATAAAAAAGGACTTGAAATTAATCAGAAAGGCTTTTCCATAGGAGTAAGAATTGAACACCCACAAGCATTAATCAACGAAAGGCAATATGGACAATACGCTAATCATAAAAAGCTTGGGGCCGCTGATTATAAGCTATCAGGCCATTTCGATAATTCAAGGTCAGCATATACATTTTGTATGTGTCCCGGAGGTGTAGTAGTAGCAGCTTCATCGGAAGAGAACATGGTAGTAACAAATGGAATGAGTGAACATGCTAGAAATAAGGAGAATGCAAATAGTGCACTACTAGTAGGAGTGGGTCCTGAGGATTATGGCAGTAATTATCCTTTAGCGGGTGTAGAGTTTCAAAGAAAGTGGGAAAAACTTGCATTTGAAGCTGGAGGAAGTAATTACAATGCACCAGCTCAAAAAGTTGGAGACTTTTTAAATGATGTTCCATCTGAAAACATAGGTGAAATAAACCCCTCTTATAAACCAGGGGTTACAATGACAGATTTAAGGCTATGTTTGCCAGATTACGTAATTGATACAATTAAAAAAGCATTGGTTCTATTCGATACAAAGATAAAAGGGTTTGCAGATCCAAATGCAGTTATGACTGGGGTTGAAACAAGAAGTTCATCTCCAATCAGGATTCAAAGAGATGAATCAATGCAATCGAATATAAAGGGAATATACCCTATAGGAGAAGGTGCCGGATATGCAGGAGGAATTATTTCTGCTGCAGTTGATGGAATAAGGGTTGTAGAACAGATTATATTGTAAAGAAACTACTGTGAGTTTTACTAAAGCTTAAGTGGGTATATAATCAAAAGCCGTGAAATATATCGTAGGGAGATGTTATTGTGGATTATCTGAAACAGAAAGAAGAGGTAATTAACTATATCAAAGGTGGAGAAAAGAAAAATGACAATTTAAGATTAGGCATAGAATTTGAACATTTTATAATAGATAAAGAAACCTTAAGAACCATTACATATTATGATGAAAATGGTGTAGCTGAAACACTTAAAGATCTTGAAAAAAATGGTTGGACCGGATATTATGAAGGTGAATTTATTCTTGGGGCAAGTAAAGGTAAAAAAACAATTACACTAGAGCCTGGAAGTCAGTTTGAGTTAAGTCTAGAAGCTCAATACAATATAAAGGATATTGAAGCAGAATATTTTGATTTTCTTAATGAAATGATACCATTGTTGGAGTCAAAGGGACAAGGGCTTATGGCTACGGGATATCATCCTATTACTAGAATAGATGAAATAAAGATATTACCTAAAAAAAGATACGATTTTATGTTTAATTATTTTAAGAAAACCGGAACTCATGCACATAATATGATGAAGGGTACAGCTGCATTACAAGTATCTGTAGATTATTTAAATGAGGAAGATTATAGGAAAAAATATCGTGTAATTAGTGCATTATCGCCTGTGATGTATGCAGTATTTGAAAATGCTAGGTATTTTGAAGGTGAAATTAGGAATGAGCATGCGGTAAGAGCTTTTATTTGGGAAAATACAGATAAGGATAGGTCGGGTATAGTTCCCGGTGCTTTAGATGATGATTTTGGATATGAAAAATATGCAGATTATATATTGAATAATCCTCCAATTTTAGAAATAAAAGATGGGATTGCAAAATCAACTGGTGATAAAAAAGTAAAGGATATCTTGGATCCTGACAATTATAAAATTGAGGAATTAGAGCACTTTTTGACTATGTTTTTCCCGGATGTGAGAACAAAGAGGTTTATGGAGATACGTATGATGGATGCGGTACCATATCCTTTAAACTTCGCAGTAATAGCCATGTGGAAGGGAATCATCTATAATCAGGAGAGTTTAAACAAAGCATATGAATTAATTGAAGATATAAATGAGGAAGAAGTTGTAAAGGTGAAACATGAAATGATGGATTTAGGGCTTAGAGCTAAGTATAAGGGAAAGAGTTTATTGGATATGGGTAAAATTGTAGTTCAGTTAGCTAAGGAAGGTCTTGATTCTGAAGAAGTTCATTATATCCTTCCGCTGGAGACAATGCTCAATGAAGGGAAAAATCCTTATTCAATAACTAAAGAAGGAGAAGCCGAAGGAAAGAAGGCAGCATTGAATTGGTGTTTATTAAACAACGTTATAAAGGGGTGAGAAAATGAATGTATCTGAAATAAACAGGGAATATATTGATTTAATACTTAGTAATCCAGAAGAGTATTCTAAGGATTATGAGCTTACAGTGGAGAAGGTTGCAAATTCAAATGCTAAGTACAAGGGAAAACCCGTTCCATTTCTATATCATCCAATGCTTTTTTCAGAGGATGATATAGAAAATTTTAATAAAATAAGTGAAGTAATAATCTCTATTACAAATAAGGTTACAGATAAATATGTTTCTGATGCAAATTTTAGAAAAAAGTTTAAATTTCCAAAGCTAATAGAGGAGCTAATACAAGTAGATAATGGATATGATATCAATGTTCCTATAGGACGGTTTGATATATTTTATAATAACATCGAAAATTTCAAATTTTGTGAGATAAATACAGATGGCTCATCAGCTATGAATGAGGACAACACAATAGGAAAGATTTTGCTTGGTACAAAAGCATTGAAGGATTTTGGTTCAATATATAATTTGGATTACTTTGAGCTTATAGATTCTTGGGTTGATGATAGCATTGAAATATATAAAAAGTATGCTCCAAATGATGATAATCCAAATGTAGCTATTGTAGACTTTGTAGAAAGTGGTACATCTGCAGAATTTGAAGAATTCAAAAAGTCATATGTTAAGAAGGGTTACAATTGTATAATAGCAGATCCGCGAGAGCTTACATATAGAGATGGTAAGCTTTATAAGGATGATTACAGAATAGATTTAGTGTACAGAAGAATAGTAACGTTTGAGCTTATTGACAAGGTAGATCAGATTCCAGATTTTATTGAGGCATATAAAAATAAGGCTTTCTGTTGTATTGGTTCCATAAGATCACAAGTTGTTCACAATAAAATTATATTTAAGATTCTACATGACAAAGATACACTTGAATTACTAGATAAAGATGAACAGGAATTTGTAAAAAAACATATACCGTTTACGGGAATATTTAGTGGAGATAATCAGGTCTTTGAATTAGTTTTAAATGATAAGGACAAATACATCATGAAACCTATGGATTTGAATGCATCTCAAGGAGTATTTGTTGGTAAAGATGTATCATTTGAAGAATGGGAAAAGAGATTGAAAGAGGTATGGAATAAGGATTATATCTATCAGGAATTTTGTGAACCTTATTTAAGAGAACATATAGTATTTAATGATGGTAAACCCAGTATAGAGAAATTTAAAAGCATAGTAGGTTTATTCATATATAAAGAAAAGTTCGCAGGCATCTATACAAGAATAAGTAAAAGCAACATAATATCAGGTATTACGAATTACTATACCTTACCAAATATTTTAGTAAAAAGATAGTTTGCCATTCCGAGTGTAGTCGAGGAATCTCTGGTTTTAATTGTGAACTGTGAACTGTGTATTGTGAATTGAAATTAACTACTTGCAATTTTTAATAATAGTTGCTACAATAATTATTGCTTATCTTATAGAATTAGTGATAATAGTTAATACTAATGTTAAGAACAAGATTAGTTAGGTAGGTAACTAACCCCAATATTTTATGAATTGGGGTATTATTTTTTTTAAAAATTTGCTATATTTAGCTTAGAGGTGAAAAAATTGAAAGTAGTAATTGTTGGCGCAGGAAAACTAGGACAGAAGCTAGGAGAGGCTCTTGTTTCTGAAAATATCGATGTTACTTTAATTGATGATAACTCGAAGGTTATTGACAGAATTAATGAGCACATGGATGTCTTAACTGTTGTTGCAAATGGAATAGATATTAGAGCTCTAAGGGAAGTGAATGTAGATAAGACAGATTTGTTGGTGGCATGTACGGACAGTGATGAAACCAATACTGTAATCTGTACTTTAGCCAAGAAGCTAGGATGTAAACAAACTATAGCCAGAATTAGAAATCCTGAATACATGAAGCAATTGGATTTTATAAAGGCTGAGATGGGAATTGATCATACCATCAATCCGGATTTGGCTACTGCAACATCCATTGCAAAGTATTTGCTTAAAAGCTATGGTTTTAATACTGGGGACTATGCAAGTGGTAAGGTACAAATGATAGATTTTAACATACACCATGATGAGGAATTCATTGGAAAGATGATTAAGAATCTGCAAGGATTTGAAAAGCTATTGATAACCGCAATCTCACGAAATGGTGTAATCATAATTCCAGATGGTACTACTGAACTATTGGAAGGTGATGTTATCTATATAATAGGAAAAAGTGAAGAAATCGAAAAGGTAAGCAAGCACTTTATAGACGATTATTATAAGAAAACAGTAAGTAAGGTCATGATTCTTGGGGGAGGAAATATCGGATATTATTTGGCAGATAAGCTTTCTAAAGCCAAGATACAGGTTACTATAATTGAACAGGATAAAGATAGATGTGTTGAATTATGTGAGCTTTTGGATGATGTCTTGGTCATCCATGGCGATGGAACAGATATACATCTATTGGAGGAAGAGTCTTTGTCAACTATGGATGCCTTAGTTGGAGTAACGGGATTTGATGAGGAAAATTTGCTTATGGCATTGATGGCTAAACAAGCTGGTGTACCTAAAACTATTTCCAAGATAAGCAGACCAAGTTACTCTAAAATAATCGATAGAATAGGTGTTGACGTAGCAGTGAACCCTATTTATATAACTGCTAGCAACATATTAAAGTTCATCAGAGGAGGCAAGGTAGTCTCGGTTTCGCTTCTTTTAGGCGGGGATGCAGAGGTTACAGAGATTATTATAGATAAGGATTTACCAATTATCAATACTACTTTATCTGAGTTGAAATTACCAAAGGGTATTATCATTGGTTCAATAGTCCGACATGGAGAAGTAATAATTCCTAAGGGGAATACTGTTATAAAACCGGGAGACAGAATAGTTGTATTTTGCCTTTCAGAAGATTTAGAAACATTACAATTGTTTTTTAAGATACAAAAGGGAGGAATATTAAGTGAACTATGGAATCGTGCTAAAGGTACTAGGGAGCATTCTGATAATTGAAGCTATGCTTATGGTTCCTTCCTATGCAATAGCACTGTTTACACATGGTAATGACGAAAATGCATTTTTATTTACTATTATTTTAACTGCATTAATTGGGTTAGTGTTGGCAAAAAGAAAAGCTAGAACAAATAAAATCAGTGCCAGAGATGGTTTTGCTATAGTCACCTTTGGGTGGCTATTAGCTTCCTTATTAGGTGCATTACCTTTATACTTACCTGGATATACAAATACCTATATAGATGCTTTATTTGAAATTGTCTCTGGATTTACTACTACTGGTGCAACCATACTAGCAAATGTCGAGGTCTTGCCTAAGGGAGTTTTGTTTTGGAGATCTTTTACGCACTGGATAGGTGGTATGGGTATATTGGTATTTACATTAGCATTATTACCTGCATTGGGGATACAGGGATTTCAGATATATAAAGCAGAGAGTCCTGGTCCAGTGGCTGGTAAAATAGCTCCTAGACTAAAGGATACTGCAAAGATATTGTATGTTACCTATTTTACGATTACTATTATACAGGTAATACTGTTGCTTATAGGTGGAATGAGTTTATTTGAAGCCTTAGTATATACTTTTGGAACTGTTGGAACTGGAGGACTCTCGATTCACAATGCTAGTGTAGGTGCATATAACAGTACCTATATCCATCTTGTAATAGGTACGTTTATGATTCTATCGGGGGTAAATTTTTCGCTTTATTACCTTGGGTATAAAGGTAGAATAAGAGACGTATTTATGGATGAAGAGCTTCGATTATATTTAATTGTTATAGGGTTGGCTGTAGTATCAATAGCATTGAATTTAATCCTTACAAGCTATGATAGTATTGGTATGGCATTTAGAGATGCCTATTTCCAAGTTAGCTCTATTATAACAACAACAGGTTATACGACAGTCGATTACGATTTATGGCCCAGCTTTAGCAAAGGAATATTACTTCTACTTATGTTTACTGGTGCTTGTGCAGGGTCGACTGCAGGTGGTATGAAGATGATTAGATTATTAGTGAGCTTAAAGCTAATAAAAAGAGAAATAGGTAAGTCATTTCATCCAAGAGCTATGATGCCAATAAAGGTTAATGGAAAGATTATGTCAAACGAAACCGTATCTGGAATAAATAGTTTTCTTGCTCTATATCTTTTGATATTCATAATTGCAACATTATTAATAACTCTTGAAGGAGTTAGCCTCATAAGTGCTATATCATCTGTGGCAGCAACCTTAGGGAATATTGGCCCGGCACTTGAATTTGCTGGTCCAACAAGAAACTTCGTTTACTATTCTCAGCCAGCTAAAGCTCTATTTACCTTATTAATGCTGTTGGGAAGACTAGAACTATTTACAGTAATTGCGCTATTTGCACCAAGAACTTGGAAAAAAGAAGTATAATATTTGTTGTAACCCTGAGATGTGTAGTATAATATCTGCTAACGAAGGATCTAGGGTCTAATATTTTTACTAAGGAAGTGAATATAATGGTACAGATTTTTAAAAACAGCTGGAATGACCTTCTTAAGGACGAGTTGGACAAGGACTATTATAAGAAACTTAGAGAATTTTTAATAAACGAGTATAGAACTAAGGTTATATATCCAAATATGTATGATATATACAATGCTTTACACTATACTGATTATAAGGATGTAAAAGCAGTAATTCTAGGACAGGATCCTTATCATGGGCCAAATCAGGCACATGGTTTGGCTTTTTCTGTAAAGCCCGGTGTTAGAATACCTCCTTCTTTGTTAAATATGTATAAGGAGCTGCATGATGATTTAGGGTGTTATATACCAAACAATGGGTATTTAGAAAAATGGGCCAGAGAAGGAGTATTGCTATTGAATACGGCTCTTACTGTAAGGCAAGGGTTAGCAAATTCACATAGTAAAATCGGATGGGAAAGGTTTACAGATCATATTATAGAATTGCTAAATGAAAGAGAAGATCCTATAGTATTTATATTATGGGGTAACAATGCTATAAGTAAAGAAAGATTAATCACAAACAAGAACCACTTCATCATAAAATCTGTTCACCCAAGTCCATTGTCAGCATCTAGAGGATTCTTCGGTTCCAAGCCGTTTTCAAAGACAAATAATTACTTAATAAGTATAGGAAAGAAGCCTATAGACTGGCAAATAGAGAATATATAACTACTCTTATGTCATTTCGATTGTAACTATAGTGGAATGAGAAATCACCGGTTTCTAATAAAGGGGGTATTTTGTGTTCGGAAGAATAGGCATGGCAGAACTTGTATTAATTATTTTTATAATTGTAATTGCTATTGTTATCATGAGAATAATTCGAAGAAGGTGATAAATAATGGAGTTTGATAATAATATAAAGAGAAAGATACTAATAGATGACATTCCGGCTTTAGTTTTTACACCGAAAAATACTTCTAAGTTTCATCCTACTATAATACTATATCATGGATGGGGTTCCAGTGCTGAGAAACAAGAATTTAGAGGATATATATTGTCTACTTTTGGTTATCAGGTAATCATTCCATGTGCCATATATCATGGGGAGAGAAATCCTATTGACCATGAAAATCTAGAAAATGCAGGCAGGTACTTTTGGGACATTATTTTTAAAAATGTTGAGGAATCGAGTTTGTTAATTGATTATGCAATTAAAAATCTTAATGCAGATCCAGATAGATTTGGGGTATGTGGCAATTCTATGGGTGGATTTACCTCTGCAGGAGTATTTACTTCACATCCAGATATAAAAGCAATGGTAGTATTTAATGGTTCATGTAATTGGAATTGTTCAAATGAATTATTCGGTTTGGCATTGAATATCACGGATTTTAGTATTCCAAAGGATGCACAGGATAAAATAGATAAGTATAATCCAATGTCAAATCTGGAGCATATTATAAATAGACCAATTTTAATGCTGCATGGAGACAGTGACACAGTAGTAGATATAAATGCTCAAAGAGAATTTTATAAGGAAGCAGCTCCTAAGTATGAAGACTCCCAAAGATTAAAATTTGTTGAATATCCAAAGCTAAATCACTTCGTGACAACTAACATGATGGAGGAAGCCATTTCTTGGTGCAATAAATTTATCTAAAGGAGAGAAGCTTTTGAAACCAGTAATAGGTCTTACATGTCAGAATGAAAACCTGGTAAACAGAAGTATAAATAAGATAAATTACACCTATATAAATGCAGTTCTCAAATCAGGAGGATTGCCGATTATAATTCCTGTGATTAAGGATGAAAAATACCTAAAGGTAATAGAAGCATATCTAGATAAGCTTGATGGAATAATCTTTACCGGTGGGGAGGATGTAGCTTCACAATACTTCAATGAAGAACCAGTTAAAGAAGTAACCTTTATCTGTCATGATAGAGATATTACTGAGATGGAGCTGTTTAACAAAGCATATGAGAGAGGATTACCTATATTAGGTATATGCAGAGGAATACAGCTTTTGAACATTGCATTAGGTGGGGATATATATCAGGATATATATTCACAGGTACGCAATGTTATAGGGCATTCCTGTGGACACAATGTCCAGGAAGGATATCACAATGTAAATATTTTAAAAGATAGCATCTTATATGAAGTATTTAAAAAGGAAAAGCTATTAGTAAATTCTCAGCATCATCAAGCAGTTAGGAGACTAGGTAAGGATTTGAAGATTACTGCAGTCACATCTGATGGGATAATTGAGGCAGTGGAATCAACAAATGATAAATTTGTATTAGGGATACAATTTCACCCTGAAGCAATGGCGGTGAAGTATGATGAGCTTTTGAAACTATTTATCTATTTCGTAAATAAGTGTAAAAAATAGACAAGAGAAAGAGAGGTTGCCCGGGGGGTAATCTCTCTTTTGGTGTGTTTTAAATTGTGTCATCCTGAGCATTCCCTCCCTGTCATTCTGAACGGCAGTGAAGAATCTAGTGTTTAAATGTCTCAATATATTGACTAAGACAAGCCATAATGGTATCTTTATTGTAACTATGGTTGAATAACTAAAAGGAGAGATGAAATTGAAGCCAATAATAGGTTTAACATGTCAATATGATAGCGCCATAAATAGAGGTGTCAATCGAATCAATTGTGAATATATAAGTGCAGTATTGGAATCTGGAGGTATGCCTCTTGTCATACCAAATCTGCAAAGTGCGGAAGATATTGAGGTGTATTTAAACATAATTGATGGTATGATATTTACTGGTGGAGAGGATGTAGCAGCTCAATATTTTGGAGAAGAACCAGTGAAGGAAATAACAGAGGTTTCACGTGACAGGGATATGACTGAAATGGCGTTGTTTGAAAAGACATATGAAAAAGGCATACCTATTTTCGGAATATGTAGAGGGATGCAGCTAATTAACATTGCATTAGGAGGGAATATATATCAGGATATTTATACTCAGATACCCGAAGTCCATGGTCATAGTTGTGAAATAAGCTTAAAAGAAGGATATCATAGCATAAATATTACAAAGAATACTATAGTGTATGAGATATTTGGGAAAGAAAAATTATTAGTAAATTCCCTTCATCATCAAGCACTAAAGAACTTAGGAAAGGATTTGAAGATAACTGCTAAGGCTTCAGATGGCATAATTGAAGCAATTGAATCTACAAATGATAAATTCGTATTAGGTGTACAATTTCACCCTGAAACAATGGCAATGAAATATAAGGAATTTTTAAAACCTTTTAAGTATTTTATAGATAAGTGTAACTTGAGATAGACATAACATCACTCTGTGGCTAGACAGGGTAATTATTTTTTCACAAAACATATGTTTGCCAAAATAATTAAATAGTGGTATAATAACCCCAAGAAAAAACTCTTGGGGTGTTTTATTATGGAGGTATTAGAAAAATTAAAGATATTGGCTGATGCGGCTAAATATGATGTATCCTGTTCATCTAGTGGCAGCAATAGACAGAATAAAAAGGGTGGACTTGGAAATGCAAATGAAGCAGGTATATGTCATACATGGACTGATGATGGTCGATGTATTTCTTTATTAAAGATACTTATGACCAATTATTGCATATATGATTGTACTTATTGTGTAAATAGGTCCTCAAATGATTTGCCCCGTGCAGCCTTTACCCCAGATGAAATTGTTGATATAACGATAAATTTTTATAAGCGAAATTATATAGAGGGACTATTCTTAAGCTCTGCTGTATATAAATCTCCAAACTATACCATGGAGATGATTTATCAGGTAGTACAGAGATTAAGAGAGGTAGAAAATTTCAATGCTTATATTCATGTAAAGGCTATCCCGGGAGCAGACCGTGAAATAGTTGATAAAATAGGATTGTTTGTGGATAGAATGAGTGTAAATATAGAGTTACCCACAGAGGAGAGTTTAAAATTATTAGCTCCCCAGAAAACTACTGAGAAAATCCTTAACCCTATGAAGCAGATAAAATCTTCTATAATTAAAAATGTTGAAGAGAGAAAAAAGTTTAGATATAGTCCCAAGTTTGTACCTGCTGGTCAGACTACACAGTTAATTGTAGGGGCAACTCCAGATAGTGATTTAAAGATACTTAGACTAACTGAAGGGCTATATAAGGGATATAGCTTAAAAAGGGTATATTATTCTGCCTTTGTTCCAGTTTCAAGTAGTCCTAAGCTTCCAGCTATTAAGTCTCCTCCATTGGTAAGGGAAAATCGACTTTATCAGGCAGATTGGCTTTTAAGATTCTATGGCTTTGAAGCAAAGGAGCTGCTTGATGAAAATAAGCCGGATTTTGATTTAGCTCTTGATCCAAAATGCGACTGGGCATTAAGAAATATTCATTTGTTTCCAATAGAGATAAATAAGGCGGAATACAATATGCTTTTAAGAGTTCCGGGTATAGGTGTGAAATCTGCTATAAGAATCGTTCAAGCGAGAAGATTCTCATCCTTAGATTTTGAAGATTTGAAAAAGCTTGGAATAGTATTAAAACGAGCTCAGTATTTCATAACCTGTAAAGGTAAACATTATGGACTAAAGAGTATGAATGAGAACATCATTAGGAGTAAAATTATAGATAAGGTATCTGTTAATGAGGGAGCAATGCAACTATCCATGTTTAACAATCCAAAGCTTGACGAAAAAAATTTGCTTTCTGAAAATATTAGTGCTAAGGGGTTATTGCTATGATTTATTATGTTTATGATGGAAGTTTTGATGGACTTTTGACCTGTATTTATGAAGCTTATTACAAGCATGAGAATCCAGACGATATAGTATCTATGGATAAACTGGATGAAAACTTTTTAGTACAAAGATACTATATTGAAACTGATAGATCCAAAGCTGATAAGGTCTACAATTCAATCGAGGAGAAGATATCCTTAGAAGCATTGAAAAAGGTTTTCTATGCATATTTATCAGAGCTTCCCAAAAGTGGAATTTGCATATTAAAATATTTAAGAATAGGATATAAAATAGGTAGGCAAGTTGATGAGAATTTGTCTAATGATGCAGTATTGGCAATAGATAAAATAAGTCACAAGGTATCCATAGAAAAACATAGGTTTCTGGGCATATTAAGATTCAAGATGTTGGAAAATGAGATACTCTATGCTGCCTTAGAACCTGAATACAATATAGTTGGATTGTTGGCATCTCATTTTGCAAGTAGACTGAGCAATGAAAATTGGATAATTCATGATATAAAAAGGAACGTAGCAGCTCTTTATAATAAAAAGGAATGGATAGTCAAGGAGATGACCCTTGAGAATGAATTAATTATCCATGAAGATGAGGAAGATTATCAAGATATGTGGAGAGCTTATTATAAGCATATGGCTATTCAAAGCAGAAAAAATCTTAAATTGAAGAAGAATTATATGCCCATGAAATATTGGAAGCATTTAGTTGAATTAAGCAATTTGTGAAATGGTAAACAATTTATTTTATGATTGTCATTAAATAATAGAAAGTAAAGATATTTATTATTAACAATAATGGCATTCCAATTTTAAATTTCAAATGATTTGTTTTATGTTTAACAATATTCATTGCCAATATCCCCCCAAAACTACCACCGATTAGAGAGAATAGTAATAGCCTTCCCTCCGGTATTCTCCATTTATGGCTTTTGGCTCTCTTTTTATCCAAAGTAAATAGAGTAAATGTAATCAAGTTAATTACTACAATATAGATGTATAAATATTCTATTTAGACACACCCCCTTATATTTTTCTCATAAATGTGATAAATTTTTAGCAACTTTCATATTTGTTACATATTTATCAGGTTATTGACATCAATACTTAAATATTATAACATATTATAGATTAAGTATATACTGTAACTGTAAACGTTGTCAAAAATATGACTTATATATAAAGGGAGGAAAAAAATGTCGTTCGTATTCGATAAGGAAAAAAATAAGGGCAAGATTGAAGAATTTGAATTGTTTATGCATGAGCATAAAGATATTCCTGGTGCCTTAATGCCGGTGCTACAGGAGGCGCAAAATTTATTTGGATACTTGCCACTAGAGATACTTAGGTTGATTTCAAGACGATTAGGCATTCCAATGGCTGAAATCTATGGGGTGGCCACTTTCTATTCACAATTTTCATTTATTCCAAAGGGTGAGAATACCATTAGCGTATGCTTAGGTACTGCATGCTATGTGAAAGGTGCCCAAGCTATCCTGGAAGAGATTGAAAATGAATTAGGTATAAAGGCTGGATATACTACTCCGGATTTAAAGTTTTCTATAAATTCTACAAGATGTGTCGGGGACTGTAGTTTGGCTCCGGTGATTATCGTTAATGAAGATATATATCCAAAGATGACAAAAGAACGAGTTAAAGAAGTACTTAAGAAGTATAGAAGTGAGGTGTAGAACTTGATAACTGTTGAAAGACTAAAACAATTAAAGAGTGAATATAGAGAAATATTAGATGCCCGTCTAAAGGAAGCTAATAATACAACTATAAAGGATGAAAATATAGTTTTAAAAGGAGATTATTATAAAAAGCAAACAAGAATAGCTTTAAAGAACTGTGGAATTATTAACCCTTCAAGTATTGAGGATTACATAGCTGTTGATGGTTATTCAGCTTTGGCGGATATGTTATTTAACAAATCGAGGGAAGAAGTAATTGAAGATATGAAGGCTTCCTTGCTAAGAGGAAGAGGAGGAGCAGGATTCCCTACTGGCAGGAAGTGGGAGGAAGCATTTAAATATGATTCAGATCAAAAGTATATGGTTTGTAATGCTGACGAGGGTGATCCAGGTGCGTTTATGGATAGATCCATACTTGAAAATGATCCCCATTCAGTCTTAGAGGGAATGGCAATTGGAGGCTATGCCATAGGTGCAAGCAAGGGTTTTATTTATGTAAGGGCAGAATATCCTACAGCTGTTAAAAGACTGAGAAATGCCATCGAACAGGCTAAGGAATTAGGAGTATTAGGTGAAAATATATTTGGTTCAGACTTTAGCTTTGACATAGAATTGAGACTTGGTTCAGGAGCATTTGTTTGTGGTGAAGGTACTGCTCTTATGGAATCAATAGAAGGTAAAAGAGGAATGCCTAGGACTAAGATTTATAGAACCGCTCATAGAGGTCTTTGGCAAAAACCTACTATTATAAACAACGTTGAAACCTATGCAAACGTGCCTGTAATATTCCAGAGAGGAGTAGAATGGTTCAGAAGTATAGGTACGGATAAATCACCTGGAACCAAGGTCTTTTCATTGGTTGGAAAGGTTGAAAATGCTGGTCTAGTAGAGGTTCCTATGGGGACAAGTTTAAGAGAAATTGTTTATGATATAGGTGGAGGAGTACAAAATGGTAAGAAATTTAAGGCAGTTCAGACAGGTGGGCCATCTGGAGGATGTATACCAGCTGAATTGATAGATACACCTGTTGATTTTGAATCCTTAAGTAAAATTGGTTCCATAATGGGCTCTGGTGGTATGGTCGTTATGGACGAAGAAACTTGTATGGTTGATATCGCTAGGTTTTTCTTGGATTTTACTGTAGATGAATCCTGTGGAAAATGCGTACCATGCAGAGAAGGTACAAAGAGGATGCTTGAAATTCTTGAAAGAATAGTGGCTGGCAAGGGTGAAGAAGGGGATATTGAAAGACTTGAATCTCTTTCTGAAACCATTACTTCAGCATCACTATGTGGTCTTGGTCAAACAGCATCGAATCCAGTAGTAACCACTCTAAAATATTTTAGAGATGAATTTGAGTTGCATATTAAAGAACATAAATGCCCAGCCGGAACTTGCCAAGCATTGCTGCAATATTTTATAACAGAAAAGTGTATTGGCTGTGGAGCATGTGCCAGAGCATGTCCGGTTGGTTGTATTTCAGGAGATAGAAAGGAAAGACATTTAATTGACCAGAATAGATGTATAAAGTGCGGAGCGTGTATGGAAGCATGTCCACCTAAGGTTAGTGCAGTAATAAAGAGATAACATAGGAGGGTAAAAGATGGCGAATATAACACTTACAATTGACGGTCGCAAGGTAACAGTACCAGGTGATACGTCAATTATAGAAGCAGCAAAGCTACTTGATATAGAAATACCTGCCTTATGTTATGACCCTAATCTTGAGGTTGTATCTGCCTGCAGGTTATGCGTTGTTGAAGTAGAAGGAAGTAGAAAGCTAGAAACTTCTTGTTCTACTAGAGTAAGGGAAGGTATGGTTGTCAATACCAAGAGTGAAAAGGTAGTTCAAACAAGAAAGGATGTATTACAATTATTACTAGATAGTCATCCAAACGACTGTCTTACATGTCAGAAGGCTGGAGAATGCTATCTTCAGAAATATGCATATGAATATGATGTTAAGTTTAGAGAGCATAATGGTGCTATGAGACCACAATTATTGGATACTTCAAGTCCATATATATTAAAGGATAATGCAAAATGTATTCTCTGTGGTAAATGTGTAAGAACCTGTGCTCAAGTTAGCGATAGACAAGTTTTATCATTCTCTGAAAGGGGATATGATACAAAGATTGTTTGTGATGCAGATCAGACTTTAGAGGAATCAAGCTGTGTATCCTGCAACAGATGTGTAACAGTATGTCCGGTTGGTGCATTGGTTGATAAGAGACAATTAGGTAAGATAAGATCCTGGGAAGGTAAAAAGAAGGTTGTTAATTGCAAGGCCTGTGATTATGGGTGTGAATTTGAAGTAAGGTCAAGGGGTAAAAAGAATGTAGCTGTAGTGGCTAAACCTCCTACCAATGGCAGACCACTATGCCTAAAGGGAAGATTGACTACTGAATTGCTTCATATAGATAATCCTGATGTTCCTTATAGAAAAATTAATGGTAAATTTGAAGAGACAACATGGGAAAGAGCATTGTCTATAGTGGAATTATTAGAAAAGATTGATAAAATAGAAGCAAGAAAGGAAGTAGGAGAGGAGTAAGTCAATGAATATTACTATTAATGGTATTCACTATGAGGTTGAAAAGAATACTACAGTCCTTGAAGCTTGTAGAAGGGCTGGCATAGATATACCTACATTGTGTCATGACGATAGACTAAATCCTTCTTCTGCATGCAGATTATGCTTAGTAGAAATTGAAGGTGCTAAAGGTTTGGCAACCTCATGTAGTACTATGGTCAGGGAAAATATGGTTGTTCATACACATAGTGAAAAGGTAATGAATGCAAGACGTGATGTATTGGATTTGCTGATTTCAAATCACCCTATGGAATGTTTAACTTGTGATAAATCAGGAAATTGCAAATTACAGGATTATAGTTATGAGTATGAAATTATAGAGGGAAGTTATAAGGGTGCTAAGAGAGTACCTAAGGTAGATACATCAAACCCTTTTTATAATTATGATGCAAGCAAATGTATTCTTTGTGGTCTCTGTGTTAGAGTATGTGATGAATTACAGGGTACAACAGCAATAGGATTGGAAAACAGAGGATTTAAGACGGTAGTTACAACTCCGTTTGATGAGGGATTAATAAATTCTAAATGTGTTTCCTGTGGAAATTGTGTATCAGTTTGTCCAGTAGGCGCTTTGACTCCAAAGGGACAAAAGCATAGACATTGGGAAACTAAAAAGGTAAGAACTACCTGCTCTTATTGCGGAGTTGGCTGTCAGATGGATCTCATAGTAAAGGCTAATAGGGTAGTAGGTGTTGAACCAGCAAGAGATGCATTAAATAATGGATTATTGTGTGTAAAAGGAAAATTTGCATATAAATTTATAAATCATCCAGATAGATTAAAGACACCATTGATAAAGAAAAATGGTAAATTTGAAGAAGTATCTTGGGATGAAGCTTATAGATATATACGAAAAAAAGTTAATGAAGTTGAAGAAAATTATGGAGCTGAAGCCTTCGCAGGTTTTACCTCTGCAAGGTGTACAAATGAGGAAAATTATCTGTTTCAAAAGCTATTTAGGGCAGTGATCGGTACCAATAATGTGGATCACTGCGCACGCCTCTGACATTCCTCTACAGTTGCAGGTCTTGCAACAACATTGGGAAGCGGAGCTATGACAAATAGTATCGAGGAAATATTGAATACAGATTTGATGTTTGTAATTGGTTCTAATACTACTGAAAATCATCCTATAATAGGTGCTACAATGAAGCAGGCATTAAAATGTGGTGCTAAGCTAATAGTAGCAGATCCAAGGAGAATAGAGCTTGCTGATTATGCTGATGTGTATTTACAATTGAAACCTGGTACAAACATTGCGTTATTAAATGGAATGATGAATGTAATTATAGAAAAGGGATTATATGACTCAAAGTTTATTGAAGAAAGATGCGAAAACTTTGAAGAACTCGTATCTCTTGTGAAGGAATATACACCTGAAAGAGTAGCTAAAATCTGTGGTATAGAGGAAGATGATATAATTAAGGCTGCTACGCTATATGGTGAAGCTGATAAAGCTGGTATTTATTATACAATGGGCATTACCCAGCATTCTACAGGTACAAATGCAGTTATGTCTGTTTCAAATCTTGCAATGATGTGTGGAAACATTGGTAAAGAAGGTGCAGGGGTTAATCCTCTAAGAGGACAAAATAACGTACAAGGGGCCTGTGATATGGGAGGATTACCTTCGGATTTACCGGGATATCAAAAGGTATTTAAATCTGAGGTAATTGAGAAATTTGAAAATGCATGGAATGCTAAACTATCATCAAAGGTAGGACTTACTATACCGGAAATCATTGATGGGGCAGAAGAAGGATCCGTTAAATTTCTATATATAATGGGTGAAAATCCTATGGTTTCTGACCCTGATATAAATCATGTTAGAAAGGCATTGACAAATGTTGATTTCTTAGTTGTTCAGGATATATTTATGACTGAGACTTCAGAGTTAGCAGATGTAATATTACCTGCGGCGTCCTTTGCAGAGAAAGATGGAACATTTACTAACACCGAAAGAAGAGTTCAGAGGGTCAGAGAAGCGATTAAACCGGTTGGAAGTTCAAAACCTGATTGGCAGATATTGATGGAGTTAATGAATTATTTGGGATATAATAAGAAATATATCTCACCAGCTGATATAATGGATGAGATTGCTTTAGTGACTCCAACATATACTGGAATTAACTATAAAAGACTTGAAGGTAGCGGAATACAATGGCCTTGTTTGGACAAGGAACATCCAGGTACTAAATATCTTCATAAGGATAAATTTTCAAGAGGCAAAGGTCTTTTTATGCCAGCTGAATATGTGGAAAGCGCAGAACTTCCAGATAGAGAATATCCTTATGTATTTACTACAGGAAGAATTCTTTATCATTATCATACAAGAACAATGACAGGAAGAGTGGACGGTATCAACAAGCTAGCTCCTTCATCCTATGTTGAGATAAATGAGGTAACAGCAAGAAAACTTGGGATAGAGGATGGATCTAGAGTAAAATTAACCTCTAGAAGAGGAAAGATAGAGACTACAGCAAGAATCACTGATATAATTGATGAGGATGTATTGTTTATGCCTTTCCACTTTGCAGAAGGGGCAGCAAATTATCTAACGAATACAGCTCGAGACCCAATAGCAAAAATCCCAGAGTTAAAGGTAGCAGCAGTGAGGATTGAGAGAGTGGGGTAAATAAAATGTTTAAAGTAGGAATAATTACATCAAGCGATAAAGGTTCAAAGGGTGAAAGGAAGGACTTATCAGGTAAAATTATTTATGATATGGTTACTGCAAAAGGATATGAAGTTGTACGTCAGGTAATCCTTCCCGATGAGGAAAAAGAATTAATAAAAGAAATGATATATATGGCTGATGAATTAAAAGTAGATTTAATATTGACTACAGGAGGGACTGGTTTTAGTAAAAGAGATATAACTCCTGAAGCAAGTACGAAGGTATTTACTAGAATAGCTAATGGTATAGCTGAAGCCATAAGGTATAACAGTCTAAGTATTACTCCAAGGGCAATGCTTTCAAGGGCAGTATCTGGAATTAGAAATGATACCTTGATTGTAAATATGCCAGGAAGTCCAAAAGCTGTAAAGGAATCTTTGGAATATGCATTAGACAGTATTCATCATGGCTTAGAAATTTTGACGGGAAAAACTAGTGAGTGTGCAAGATAGGTGGGGTACATGAAAAAATTTGGTTCCGCTATAATTTTAGCAGGGGGAAAAAGCTCTAGAATGGGTTTTGATAAACAGCTTATCAAGCTAAATGAAAGAAAACTTATGGATAATCTTATTAACAAGCTTAAAAGGGAATTTGATGATATTATCATTGCAACACATAGGCCAGAGCTTTATATTGGATTATCTCATAAGATTACTAAGGACATTTTAGTAGACAAGGGTCCTTTAGGTGGAATCCATTCAGGGTTATTACAATCCTCCAGTAGGTTTGCTTTTGTCGTTGCTTGTGACATGCCAAATATAAACCTTGATTATATCAGATATATGAAAGAAGCTATTTCTGATAAATCACTTGGTTGTGTTACAAGATTCGGTGATTGGATTGAACCTTTTTCAAGCTTCTATTCTATTAAACTTATTGAACCTATAGAGGAATATTTAGATACTAATAGAAGGTCCATAAATGGATTGTTAAAAGATAGGGAAATATCTTATATTGAAGAAAATATAGCCAGAAAATTCAGCCCAAATTGGGATATGTTTTTAAACCTTAATACAAAAGATGAGTTAGATAATTATTTAGGTAAATTATCTAATGAATGGGGTAATTAGTATGGACATAAGTAGAGAGTATGAAATTTTAAGGATAAAGGGCAATTTAAGTACTAGGGAAAATGACATTATTACAATAGAATACCCCTTTACTATTTTTATAGATGATGAGGAAACAATAACTCTTCTTTGCACACCTAAATCATTAGAAGAGTTAACAATAGGCTTTCTTCATTCTGAGGGATTTATTGATGATATAGAATCCATAGAGAAAATTAGAATTGATGAAGAAAATGGAAGTGCTTATGTCTATCTTAAATATAGAAAAATTTTAAGTGAAAAGCTACAAGGAAAGAGGACTATTACCTCTGGTTGTGGGAAAGGTACTATGTTTTATAACGTACTTGATTCTTTTAAATCAAAAAAAATAGAGAAGTCTATTTCAATTAATATAGATGAAATTGTAAATTTAATGAAGATATTCAATCATAAATCAGATTTGTTTATAAATACAGGTGGAGTCCATAGTTGTGGATTATGTGATAGGAAAGAGATTCTTTATTTTGAAGAGGACATTGGAAGACATAATGCACTTGATAAGATACTTGGAAGAGCCTTATTGGAGAAGTTGGATTTAAGTGATAAAATAATAATAACAAGTGGAAGGATTTCTTCAGAGATGCTAATTAAGGCAGCAAAGAGAGGAATACCTGCTATTGTATCAAGATCGGCTCCAACTAGTCTGGCAGTTGATATTGCCGGAGAGTTAAATATATTGTTAATTGGATTTGCAAGAGGACAAAAAATGAATATCTACACAAGTTTTCCGAGCTTAATCTTCTAAAGTTTTGAACCATGAAGAAAGGCCTATAGGCATATGGAGAAATCCATATACCTCCCGTATTTGGAAAGGAAGATATCAGCAGCCTTTCTATGGCTGTTTTTTTGTCTTGAATTTAAAAAGGAGAGTGGTAATTATGAAAAAAACATTAGTATCTATATTAGCCCTCTTGCTAATCCTATCAACATTAATTGGATGTACATCAAAGAATGAAACTCCTGAAACACCAGTTGAACCACCTGTAAATGAGACACCTGAAGAAACACCTGAAGAACCTGCTAAAGCAAAAGGAAGTATTATATTGTCAACAACAACAAGTACCCAGGATTCAGGATTATTGGACTTCTTGCTTCCTATTTTCACTGAAGATACAGGTATAGATGTTAAAACTGTAGCAGTTGGTACTGGAAAGGCACTTCAAATGGGAAGAGATGGGGAAGCTGATGTCCTATTAGTTCATGCAAAGGCTGATGAACTTAAATTTGTTGAGGAAGGACATGGAACAGAAAGACATGATGTTATGTACAACGATTTCATACTTGTAGGTCCAAAGGATGATCCGTTGGAATTAAAGGTTAATTTTCCAAATGATATAGTTGAAGGACTAAAGGCTATATCAGCTCATGGTGCAACTTTTGTTTCACGTGGTGATGATTCAGGAACACACAAGAAAGAGTTAGAGTTGTGGAAGACAGCAGATATTGAACCAGAAGGTGAATGGTATTTATCTTCAGGTGCAGGCATGGGTGATGTACTAAAAATAGCAAATGAAAAGCAAGGCTATGCAATAGCAGATAGAGGAACATATCTTTCAATGAGGGACAATTTAGATTTAGACATAGTTATAGAAGGCGATGACAATCTATTCAACCAATATGGAGTTATACCTGTGGATCCAGATAAAAATGACAATATAAATAATGAAGGTGCAATTGAATTTATGAATTGGATGATATCTGAAAAGGGACAGGCTCTAATAGAAGAATTTGGAGTAGAGGAATACGGACAACCATTGTTTATTCCGAACGCGGAATAATAGCTAAGAGTTAAGAACTAAGAGTGAATAGTGAACACTTGCAGTTAAATTTAGTTCTTCACTATTAACTATTCACTGATTTTAAGGGGTGATTTCATGGATTATATATTACAGGGGTTTGCAGAAGCCTTAAAACTCATAATTTCATTTGATAAAGAGATATTCAATATCATTGGATTATCTCTTATTGTATCAACATCTGCTACTATAATAGCTTCCTTGTTTTTTATTCCCATTGGGACTTATTTAGGAATAAAGAAATTTAGAGGAAAGAGGGCTTTATCTCGAGTGATATATACATCCATGAGCATCCCATCTGTAATTGTAGGATTGATTGTAGCAATCCTTCTATCAAGAAGGGGTCCCTTAGGATTCTTGGATTTGATATATACTCCAAAGGCAATGATAATTGCACAGACATTGCTTGTAATACCATTAATTTTGGGACTTACATATAATTTAGCCAAAAATCGTGGTTCAAATATAGAAAAGGTAGCATATACCTTAGGTGGAAGCAAATTAGATACCATTATTTTGGTTATCAGAGAACTTAAGGTGGACATATTGGTAAATATAGCAACAGCCTTTTCTAGAGCTATATCAGAGGTTGGTGCAGTTATGGTAGTAGGAGGTAATATCAAGGGTCATACCAGAGTCATCACTACTACTATTTCAATGATGAATTCGATGGGAGATTATCCTAAGGCAATTGCCCTAGGGGTAATTTTGCTTATAATATCCTTTGGGATACACAGCTTTATTTATTCCTACAGCCAGGAGGATTAATATGAGGATAGGATTAGAGAATATTGTTAAAAAATACAATGAGAAAATAATTCTGGGTATAGGGGACTTAACAATTGAAGAAGGAAAAATAACAGGAATAACAGGACCAAATGGATCTGGAAAAAGCACTCTTTTAAATATTGTTGGAGGGATAGATAAAGAATATAGTGGTAATGTTCTATATGATGGACATTCTTTAAATAGAGAAATAGAGAGAAATATGACTTATGTATTTCAAAAGCCTTATTTATTTAGAAGAAAGGTTTATGAAAATATAGCCTATCCTCTAAAGCTTAGGGGTGTGAATAAACAAGAAATACAAATTAAGGTTAGAAAAGTAATAGAGAACTTGGAGATAGAGGAATTAGCTGAAAAAAAGGCACATCTTCTTTCTGGTGGAGAGTCACAAAAAGTGGTACTTGCTAGGGCGTTGGTATTTAATCCTAAGCTATTACTTTTAGATGAGCCAACATCAAATATTGATCCGGAATCCATTAAAATAATGGAGAGAGAAATTGTTAGATTTAATAAAGATACAAATTCAACAGTAATAATAGTGACTCATAATTTAAGTCAGGCTAAAAGAATTTGTGATAACATTATATACCTTCAAGGTGGAAGGGTGAGTATATAAATGGATTTTTTTAATACATGTACTATAGATGAAGCAAACAAAAGAATAATGGACAAATTTAGTAATTATGAATTTGATATAGAGACTGTAGATTTATTAGATGCTATTGGTAGGATATTAGCTGTGGACATTGTTTCAAATATAAATGTGCCGGAATTTAATCGTTCTACTGTAGATGGATATAGCATATTTGTTGAGGATAGCCATGGTTCAACAGATTCAATTCCCAGTATTTTAAAACTCATTGGAGAAGTAAGGATGGGGACTGAGGCTAATAAGGATATTTCAAAAGGAGAGGCCATTTATACTCCTACTGGGGGCATGGTTCCACCAAGTGCTACGGGAATTATTATGATTGAAAATACAGAGTTGATGGATAAAGATACTCTTTTAATATATAAACCGATTTCCAATGGAGAAAATATTACTTTTAAAGGTGATGATATAAAAGCAGGTGATATTGTTCTTAGAAAAGGACGAAGGATAAATTCTGAGGCAATTGGCGTTTTAGCAAGTCTTGGGATTAGAAAAGTAAAGGTTTTTAGAAATCCTAGATTTTATATTATTTCAACAGGAGATGAGATTGTTGGTCTTGATGAAGAATTGATTATGGGTAAGATAAGGGATATAAATACCTATGCCTTATATTCAATGATTCAGGAGTTAGGTTGTGAAATAGTAGGAAAGAGTTTAGTAAAAGATGATTATGATTTGCTAATGAAGGAGGTTCAAAAGGCATCTGGAATTGCCGATATTGTACTAATTTCAGGAGGAAGTTCAGTAGGTACAAGAGATTTTACCCATAAGGTAATAAATTCTCTTGGAAAGGTATTTATACATGGCTTGGCAATTAAACCAGGAAAGCCAACTATAGTTGGTATGGGAAATAAAAAACTGATTGTAGGACTTCCTGGTCATCCTGTATCCTCCATTGTAGTCTTTAAGGCTATAGTGGAAAGATATCTAAATGAAAAGATGGGTATTAATTCTATAAAACCTCAGGTAAGGGCGTTAATGGAGTTTAATTTTCCATCATCGCCAGGTAAAGAGACATACCATATGGTAACATTACGACAAGAAGGAGATATATTTTACGCAAGCCCTACTTTTGGCAAGTCAGGTATGATAACCCTGCTCTCAAAGTCCCAGGGGTATATAGCCATTGATGCACATGAAGAGGGAGTTAACAAGGGAGAGGAAAGGACGGTATACTTATTATAAATAAATTCACAATTCACAGTTCACAAATCACAATTAAAATATAAAACCCGAGATTCTTCGTAAACATTAATTATACTGCCCGACTCAGAATGACCGAGACTACGTCATGCTGAGCAAAGCGAAGCATCTCGGGTCTAAGACCCTAAAGAATGACCTCAACCAATTGTGGACTGTGAATTGGTAAGTTGTGAATTGAAAGGTTTGGTGATTTTATGGATAGAAACACTTATATAGACAATATCGATGTAGAAGTTGCAAGGGATAAATACTTTGATAAAATTGATATAAAGGGGCAATATGAGGAAGTTGAGGTTGTAGATTCATTAGGTAGAATTACATGGGAGGCAGTATATGCCATTATGTCTTCTCCAACCTATAATGCTGCTGCAATGGATGGAATAGCAGTTATATCTAAAAACACCGAAGCTGCTTCTGAAAGTTCCCCTTTGACATTGGAATTAAATGAGGATTATGTTTATATAAATACAGGAAATAAGATACAGGAGCCCTTTGATGCTGTTATAATGATTGAGGATGTTATAAAGCTTGAGAAAAATAAGATACAAATACCTAAGTCAGCTTATCCATGGCAGCATATACGTCAAATTGGGGAAGATATTGTTGCGACGGAAATGATAATTCCATCGAGACACAGGATTCGCCCAGTAGATTTAGGTGCGTTAATTTCCGGGGGAATAGAAAAAATTAAAGTATATAAGAAACCAGTAGTAGGAATTTTACCTACAGGTTCTGAAATTGTAGAAAACGTAAGTGAAATTGAAGATGGGAAAATAATAGATTCTAACTCGAGAGTATTCGAAGCTTTGATTAAGGAACTTGGCGGAATTCCCAACAGATATTCTCCTCAGATTGATGATTATGAGCTATTGAGGGAATCTATTTTAAATGCAGTAGAAGAAAATGATATGTTGCTTATTAATGCAGGCTCTTCAGCTGGGACTAAGGACTTTACAGTTAAGCTTATTAGAGAGCTTGGAGAGGTTGCTATCCATGGAGTTGCGCTAAAACCAGGAAAGCCAACTATTCTTGGCATTATTAACCACAAACCAGTGATAGGGATACCTGGTTATCCTGTTTCGGGATTTTTAGTATTTGAAACCTTTGTAAGACCATTGATACAACTTTTTTTGGGCATAGAAGAAGAGCCAAATGAAATTATAAATGCTTCGATATCTAGAAGGGTAGTTTCTTCATTGAAGAATAAGGAGCTTTTAAGGGTCAATTTGGGATATGTCAACAATAAGCTTATAGCTACTCCCATAGCAGGAGGGGCTGGTGTTAGTATGAGCCTCGTTAAATCAGATGGTATTGGCATTGTACCTAGGAACATTGAAGGTTTTGAGGCTGGAGAAGAGATAAAGGTTGAGTTATTAAAGCCTTTAAGTAAAATAAAAAATAAATTGGTGTCAATAGGAAGCCACGACCTTATTATGGATGTAATTTCTGACAACATAAATCTGACCTCTAGTCACGTTGGTAGTTTAGGTGGTATAATGTCTTTAAGGAGAGGCGAATGTCATATAGCTCCAATCCATCTTTTAGATATGGAAACAGGAGAGTATAATATAAGTTATGTAAAAAAATACTTCTCCGATAAGAAGATGGCCTTAATAAAGGGTGTTCAAAGACAGCAGGGTTTTATAGTAAGAAAAAGTAATCCTCTAAATATACAAAGCTTTAAGGATTTAATTAGAGACGATGTTGTATATGTAAATAGACAACGCGGAGCAGGGACGAGAGTATTGCTCGATTATCAACTTGGTTTGCAGGGTATAAGTCCTAAAGAAATAAGAGGGTATGAAAGGGAGTTAAATACCCATATGGCAGTAGCTTCTGCAGTGAAAACAGGTTCGGCTGATGTAGGACTTGGGGTATATTCTGCAGCAAAGGCGATGGATTTGGATTTTGTAGACATTTCCTATGAAGACTATGACTTCCTGATAGACTATGGATTATTAAATGATGATAGAATTAAGGACTTTGTTGAAACTATAAAATCCGATGGATTTAAAGACATATTAGAGACTTTGGGTGGATATGGTACAGAACATACCGGAGAGGTAATAATTATAGAATGATGGTGATAAAATGAAGGATTCCTTTGGAAGGGAAATAAATTACCTTAGAATATCATTAACAGATAGATGCAATTTAAGATGTGAATACTGTATGCCAGAAAAAGGAGTTAAAAAGGTATCACATAATGATATTTTGACATTAGAGGAAATGTATGAAATTATTAAGGTGTTTGTAGACCTTGGAATAAATAAGATTAGATTTACGGGCGGTGAGCCATTAGTTCGATTAGGTGCTGTTGATTTAATATCTAAAATATCAAAACTTGAGGGTGTTAATGAGATTGCTATGACAACTAACGGAACATTACTCGAAACTTATGCAGATGATTTAAAAAAGGCTGGACTTACAAGAGTAAATATTAGCCTTGATACATTAAATATGGAGAAGTACAGACGCATAACCAGAGGTGGGGACTTAAATAAGGCTTTAAATGGTATAAAAGCTGCAAGAGAAGCTGGACTTACGCCTATTAAAATAAATACAGTACTAATTGGTGGCTTTAATGAAGATGAAATTCCTGATTTAGTAAATCTGACTATGGGGCATCAAATGGATATAAGGTTTATTGAGCTTATGCCTATAGGAGAAGCTGTTGGCTTTGCTAAGGACAAGTTTATTTCAAATAGTAGAGTTCTTGAAACAGTACCGAATTTAATATCTGTAGAAGCAGAGGACAGATCATCCCCTGCAAGATACTTTAGGTTACCAGGTGCAAAGGGTAAGGTTGGAATAATAAACCCAATATCATGTAAATTCTGTTCAAATTGTAATAGAGTAAGGCTTACATCTACTGGTAAACTAAAGCTATGTCTTCACTCTAATAGAGAGATAGAACTTAGGGATGCCATGAGGAACGAGGAAGATATTAGCTCTATAATAAAGGAAGCCATATATTCCAAGGAAAAGGAGCACCATTTAGAAAATGATGAATTTATTACCCGAAATATGAATCAAATAGGGGGTTAAGTATGGAACTTACACATTTTAACGAAGAAGGAAGAGCCCATATGGTAGAGGTTGGTGAAAAGGATATAACCCATAGGACAGCCATTGCATCAGGACGAATTAGGATGAAAAGGGAAACTGTAAATAGAATAAAACAAGGTCTTATAAAAAAAGGTGATGTTTTATCTGTAGCACAGGTTGCAGGTATTATGGGCGCAAAGAAGACAAGTGATATTATACCAATGTGTCACAATGTATTTTTAACAGGAGCAAATATTAGATTTAACATAAATGATAATTTTATAGAGTTAATTGCTGAAGTAAAATGTACAGGAAAAACAGGTGTTGAGATGGAAGCATTGACAGCTGTTTCAGTTGCCTGTCTTACAATTTATGATATGTGCAAGGCTATAGATAAGGATATGATAATTGAAGATATTAAGTTAATAAAAAAGACCGGTGGAAAGTCAGGTGAGTATGTGAGAGGTAAAAATATAGGCAAGGTATTATCCGTAAATATTTCTGAAAAGAAGGGTGTTATTAAGGAACAAATACATAAGGGCTTATTCATCGAAAATTATGGATTGGAAAATGATGCCCATAGTGGAAATTGGCATAGACAGGTAAGTCTTTTAGGTATTGAAAGTTTCAATAAAATGAAGGAAATGGGTATTAATGATTTGAAATTTGGTGATTTTGCTGAAAATATAACAACAGAAGGAATTATTCTTTATGAACTTCCAGTAGGTACTAGATTGGCAATTGGTGAAACATTACATGAGGTCACACAGATAGGGAAGGAATGTCATACAGGCTGTGCTATAGCTCAAAAGGTGGGTAAATGTGTAATGCCTAAGGAAGGTATTTTTACAAAGGTACTAAAAGGTGGTATTATTAATGAAGGGGATTTAATAGAGATATTGTAGGGGTAAAAAAACCACTTATGAGTCATTAGTTTGATTCATAAGTGGTTTTTAAATATTCTAAGCTATTTGTTCCTGAAACTTTATATAGTTAAGTTGTCTTGTTTCCTTTGAAATTTCATATCCAATATATCCGTTATCAATTAGTTCCTTTTGTAATTCTAAATTTGCCCACTTGGATATAACTGTATCTATTGGATTATTCAATGATTTTTCTAAATCACTATGAAGTATAAATCTCCATAGTCCATCATTACCGTCATCTGATTTCGCATATTTTTTCTTTAATGCTTTTATTTTAAGTCCATTTTTCATTACATTATATAGGCTAAAAAAGTTATATGGAGATACAGTACATAATAAATGTCTGTATCCTTCCTGTTTTACCATGTTAGATGCAACCTGAAGGGTTAAGTCCTGTAATCCGTTTCCTCTATATTCTGGGTCTACAACAGTCGTTTCTAGATGTACTACCTTATCAAGCTCATTTATAGGCAAATTGATATCAAGTCCCATATTTTTGTTATCTAATCCTGGAAAACCTATATATCTATATGCAATTAATCTGTTCTTGTTATTCAGTACACCTATAATTTTAGCTCCGCTTTCCATGTCAGCTAGCATCTCATCATAGTCATCTACATATAGAATATCTTTGTTACTTAGTCCTTCGTAAACTTTATGTTCTAGTTCAATTACCTCATTTAATCTTCCTTTTGAAAGTAATTCCATAGAGTATTCTTCCAATTCCATAGATGTATTTTTATTTTTTAATATATTTCCTTTGTTTAGTATCATATATAGGCCTCCTTTCATTTTATTCAAGTAACAACTTGCAACTCGTAAACAAGTTGTAAGATAATTATAATACATATTATGTAATCTTGTCAATAAAAATTTTTATGCTTTTTAATAAAATTTGTTAAAAAGTTATTACTATTTACAGTGTTTTAAATTGTGTAAAATCGAAAAATGATAAAAATACACA
>DAIUFH010000017.1:0-35353 GCA_036844705.1 Tissierella sp. | reverse complement strand
AAAATTAGAAATGAACTTCATATAGACTATTTAAAGAAAAATACTATCACTTTTAATAAATTCAAAACTATCTCATGTTTAACAGAAGAATTTGATATCAATATTGATTTAGAAAACAATTTAAATATATTATATATAAATGATAATAATGATATTATATTAAGCAAACAAAAAGGTAAAGAAAAATTGAGAGCCATAAAGAGCGGACTTGATAGTAGAATTTATTACTTAACTATGGTAAGCAATCAGGATACAGATAATGTATTTTATATGCAGGACACTGAAAATAAAAACATATTTAGGATATATCATTTATTTTTAAAAGATAACATCATAAAAGAATTTATGGTGGATGAGATAGAAACCTATGAAGTTCTTAATTCATTCAAGGTTTTAAAAGATGACAATAATTTACTTATTTTATATTACTATAGAAATCAGATTTGCTTAAAGGGCTTTGATATCAAAAAGTCCCAATGGTCACATTCAATTACATTAACTAATAACAAAAACAGACTTTATCTTGATGCGATGAAGATAGGTAATATATTGCATTTAGTATATTGTGACTTTGACTTAGAGAATTTCACTATAAAATATGAGGGATTTATATTCGATAATGATTATATAAACAGAATAAACGAAAAAAGTATATCTCCTAAGGGGAATTTTACCGATCCAGTTTTTGTAATGGTAGGAGATAAAATCTGGATATGCTGGAGGGATGCAAATAAGCTTCTAAGTATATATAGCACTGATAATGGTTATTCATGGAACGATATATATCAATGGAATGAAGTAAAAAGACTTGATATTGTCAAATATAAATATGTAACAGATATTATTGATAATAGGGTATATATTGAAAATGTATACGGAACTACAGGTAAAGATATAGGATTTTTAGGATTTGGAAATATAAAAAATGCTGAAATTTTAGATAGGAAAATAAGTGATTAGCTTCCTAATCACTTATTTTCCTATATTATATTCAAATAAAGATTTTATCTCGTTTAAGTCATTAGTTTTTCCCAAAACAAGCATAAGTTTTATACGTGCCTTTTGCCCTGGAAGGTACCCACCAAACAACACACCAACTTCTCTAAGATTTCTGCCTCCGCCTTCATAGCCATATGTATCATACACTCTTCCAGTATAACATCTCGAAACCATTGCTACGGGTATATTGTTTTGGATTGCTCTTATTATACCTGGCATCATAGTAGGAGGTACATTACCTCTTCCTAAGGCTTCTAAGACTATTCCTTTATAGTCACTATCAATGTAAAAATCTAATATATCAGATTCAAGCCCAGGGACACATTTTATAAGTGCTACTTTGGTTTCAATCCTATCTGTTTCAATATGTTGTCTTGTTATTATGTCCTTGAAAAAGATGAATTCGTCATTGTCAACAATACCTAAAGGCCCAAATTCCGGGGATTTAAAGGTATCAAGGGATAAAGTATTTGTTTTAGTTACTTCACTAGCCGAATTGACCTCGTTATTCATTACAACTAAGACACCTTTGTTTTTAGCTTTTGGAGAAATTGCTGTACATATTGCAGCTGATAAATTACTTGAACCGTCATATCCAAGTTCAGAATAATTTCTCATAGATCCTACTACAATTATTGGCTTCTCGTTGTCAATTAATAAATCTAATAAATAAGCGGTTTCTTCTAACGTATCTGTACCATGAGTAATTATAATCCCGGTAATATCTTCTCTTACGATGTTTTTTTTAACTACTTCCGCTAATTCCATCATAATCTTTGGTGAAATATGAGGACTCGGAAGATTGCAAAAATTCATTACCTCAATATCCGCATAATTTTTAATATTAGTTATAGTAGAGATTATATCATCTGCATTTAATGAAGGTATAGCTGCGTGAATTTGTGGGTCTATTGTCATTGCTATTGTTCCACCCGTAAATATAACCAATACTTTATGAGACATTAAATAAAACCTCCTTTAGTTATTATTATCATACTCATGGTATCATAAATATACATAGGAGGCTATGTTATCTAAATAAATATTTGTACTAAATAATATCATAAAAAAAAAGGCTCCATATGGAGCCTTTCATCCTATAAGGATGGAACATATCCGTTCAAAAGGGGTATTGGGAATAGAGATCTTATTAGAGGTTACCAGGGGGATAACCTCTAAAGAAATTATAACAAATCTCGACATTATTTGCAACTTTTTTTAAAAACCCTTATAAAGTTAATAATGTAAAATTATACTTCAATATCAAGATTATATCCTATATAATGTACTTAGTAGTATAAAAGGAGGAAAATGCAATGGAAAATCTAGTTAAGGTATTTGAAGAGCATGGTTACAATGTCAAAGTATTCGATAAAGCCAAGGATTCTGTAGAAGAATTAATAAAAGCTATAGATGTTACTGATACTATAGGTATAGGTGGATCATCAACGGTCTTAGAGCTTGGTATATATGATATATTAAAGGAAAGAGGAAATGAAGTTTATTGGCATTGGAAATCTGAAAATAAAAAGGAAGCATTAGAAAATGCTAAGAATACGGATGTTTATATATCCAGTGTAAATGCAATAACAGAAGATGGTAAAATAGTTAATATGGATGGAACCGGAAATAGAGTAGCCTCAATGATTTTTGGACATAAACAGGTTTATTTGATTGTGGGAAAGAATAAAATATGCAAGAATTACGATGCTGCCATAGAAAGGATTAAGACAGTTGCTGCACCTAAAAATGCAGAAAGACTTAAATTAAATACACCATGTAGATTTACAGGAAAATGTAATGACTGCGATTCACCAGAAAAAATGTGTAAGGCAGAGGTTATTTTACATAGAAAACCGGGTGGTACCAATATAAATATATATTTTGTAAATGAAGAACTAGGATATTAAGAGGTGTTAAATTGATATATTTAGACAATTGTTCAACAACTAAGCCTAGGAAGGAAGTTGTGGATGCTATGGTTGAAGCACTGAGTAATGATTTTGGCAATCCGGGCAGTCTTCATAGACTTGGTATTAGATCTGAGAAAAAGGTAAAAGAAGCCAGAGAAATAATAGCTAATTTTTTAAATGTAGATACTAGGGAAATTTATTTTACATCTGGTGGTACTGAAAGTAACAATATTGCTATTCAAAGTATAATTGAGAAATTTTCTAGGAAGGGTAAGCATATTATTACGACTAAAATAGAGCATCCTTCTGTACTCAATGTATTTAAACATTATGAAAAGAAAGGCTATAGGGTTACTTATTTAAAAACAGATAATACAGGAAGAATTAGTTTAGATGAGTTAAAAGATGCAATATCTGAGGATACTATACTTGTATCAATTATTCATGTAAACAACGAAATAGGTGTGTTACAAAATATACAGGGGATAAAGGAAGTAATTAACAATTCTGTTTCTAAGCCGCTTTTGCATCTTGATGGTATACAATCCTTTGGTAAAGTGAATTTCTCACTAAAAACATTAGGTGTGGATACCTATTCCTTTAGTGGTCATAAGGTTTATGGACCCAAGGGTATAGGAGGTTTGTATATAAATAAAAATTTAAAGCTTGAACCTATTATCTTTGGAGGCAATCAAGAAAGTGGACTTAGGTCAGGAACCGAAAATGTGCCTGGAATTATAGGATTTGGTGAGGCTGTTAGGATATTAAATAAAAATGCCCTTAATGATGCTAAAAGAGTTCAGGAACTAAAAACTTATTTGGCAAAAAGATTGATGGATGAAATAGAAGATATAAAAATTAACACATCCTTGGATAATACCTCTTCGCCATATATTATAAGTGTTACCTTTAGGCATACCAGAGGTGAGGTCTTACTTCATTATTTAGAGGAAAAGGAGATATATGTTTCTACATCATCTGCATGCTCTTCAAAGGGAACTGCTAAAAGCCATGTTTTAAAATCTATAAATCTAACAGATAAGGAAATAGAGGGTACGATTAGAATTTGTTTTTCCTATGAAATAACTAAAGAAGATATAGATTTTACTGTAGATAATATAAAATCAGCTGTAGAAGAAATTAGGAGTATTATTAGGGGGTAACGCATTGGATAAAGTTTTGAGCATAAGCCTTGGAGAGATTGTTTTAAAAGGATTAAACAGAAAGTATTTTGAAGATAAGCTCATCAAGCAGATAAGAAAGGCAATTAAAGATATAGGTTTTGAGAGCATTTATAAAGAACAAGGAAAAATCTATATCGAGGCGGCAGAGGAAGATTTTCCTCAACTTATAAATAGATTGAAAAAGGTATTTGGATTAGTGTATATAAGTCCATGTATAAGAGTTGAAAAGGAACTTGAAGCTATAGGTTCTGCTGCCATAGCGGCTTTAAAGAATAAGCTTTTATCGGATAATAATATTTCAACATTTAAGGTGGATACAAACAGAGCAGATAAATCTTTCGAGATGAAGTCACCTGAAATTTCAATGAAAGTTGGAGGCATTATACTTAGGAATTTTGAGAATATAAAAGTAGATGTCCATAGTCCTGATACCTATGTTTATGTAGATATCAAGCAAAGTGCAGCCTATGTTTATACGGATCGTATAAAAGGATATGGTGGACTTCCTATAGGAACTAATGGAAAAGGACTACTTTTATTATCCGGTGGAATAGACAGTCCAGTTGCAGGGTTTATGATGGCTAAAAGAGGTGTGGAAATTAGCTGTGTTCATTATCATTCATATCCATTTACATCAGAAAGAGCAGAAGAAAAGGTTAAGGAGCTTGCACGGATTTTATCGAGATATATGGGTAAAATCAAAATATTTAGCGTAAATTTATTAAATATTCAGAAGGAAATCAATAAAAAATGTCCTGAGGATGAAATGACGATTCTTTCACGTAGATTCATGATGAGAATTGCCGAGAGAATAGCAGATTATCATGGATTTAATGCGCTGATTACAGGAGAAAACCTTGGTCAAGTAGCTAGTCAAACAATTTATGGGTTAGATGTGACTAATAGAGCTGTAGCTTTACCAGTCTTTAGACCATTAATAGGATTTGATAAGGTGGATATAATCAAACTAGCCAAGAATATAGAAACCTTCGAGACATCAATACAGCCATTTGAGGACTGCTGTACAGTATTTTTGCCAAAGCATCCAGTAACTAGACCTAAGGCTGAGAATATTGAAAAGTCAGAAGAGGCATTGGATGTAGATAAATTAATAACCGATGCAATTAAAGATATGAAGATTTATACAATTGAATAAATTTATATGCCTGATTAGCTTGTACAATATAAATAGAATAGGTTAGTAAATCAATAAATAGCACTAATGTAGGTGATAAATATGCAAGAAGTAATGATTGTAGGTGTAACTGTTATTCCCATGATAATTAAATTAATTATAGGAATTCTTCTAATAGTGTTATTAGTAAAATTAATTAAAAAAATTTAAAGATACTACAATTTTGAACTTCATTTCAAAACTAGATAAATAGTAAAAAAATAGAAGTAAGGTTAAATCTTACTTCTATTTTTTTATTAAAATTACTGTAATCTTATATTAAACCCTGAGTTTAGGCACTGCTATAAAGATGTGTAATTTTCACTAAAATTTTAGCAAAAAAATTTATAAAAAATATTGACATGTATTATTATAAAAATTATAATTATATGAGAAGTTTAGTAAGAATAAACAAATTGTTTAATATATCTAGTTGTCCTAGGAGGAAATTATGAATATCGGTGAGAAAATTAAAAGATTAAGAGTAAAGAAATCTCTGACTCAAGAAGAGCTAGCTGATCGGTGCGAGTTAACGAAGGGATTTATTTCACAGGTAGAGAGAGATTTAACTTCTCCATCTATAGCAACATTAGTTGACATTCTAGAGGGACTAGGTACAAACCTTAAGGACTTTTTTAACGAAACTGTAGAAGAAAAGATAGTATTTGCTAAAGAAGATGCTTTTGAGAGTGAAAATGAGGAACTAAAATATATATTAAAATGGATTATACCAAATGCCCAGAAAAATGCTATGGAACCAATACTTATTGATTTGGAACCAGATGGTAGATCAAAAGAGGATTTTCCTCATGAGGGAGAAGAATTTGGATATGTAATTCAAGGAAGTATTTATTTGAATATCGGATCGGAAACCTTCAAGGTTAAAAAAGGAGAAAGCTTTTATTTCAAGGCTAATGCAAATCATTTTATTTCAAATGCCGGAAAGACAAAGGCTACAGTTATTTGGGTGAGTACTCCACCTAGCTTTTAATTAAAGGGGGATGTAAAATTGGATAATCATATAACCATTGATTTAAAAAATATATCTAAAGAGTATAGTGGTGTAACTGTACTTGAAAATATTAATTTATATATTAGGGAAAATGAATTTTTAACCTTACTTGGGCCAAGTGGATGTGGAAAAACGACGACCTTGAGACTTATAGGTGGATTTGAAAAGCCTACAGAAGGAAGAGTAATTTTTGAAGGAAAGGATATTACTGATATTCCGCCTTATGAAAGACAAATTAATACTGTATTTCAAAAGTATGCTTTATTTCCTCATCTGGATGTATATGATAATATCGCTTTTGGTCTGAAAATAAAGAAAAAGTCTAATAAGGAAATAAAACAAATGGTAAAGGAAATGCTTAGGCTTGTTAATCTTCAAGGCTATGAGAAAAGGTCTATAGAGTCTTTGAGCGGTGGGCAACAGCAAAGAATAGCTATAGCTAGAGCTCTAGTAAATCAACCCAAAGTGTTGTTGCTTGATGAGCCTTTAGGTGCTTTGGACTTGAAGCTTCGCAAGGAAATGCAGACAGAACTAAAGAATATGCAAAAAAGTGTTGGGATTACATTTATTTATGTAACCCATGACCAAGAAGAAGCATTGACTATGTCTGATACAGTAGTTGTAATGGATAAAGGTAAAATACAGCAAATTGGTACTCCTATAGATATATATAATGAGCCTAAGAATGCCTTTGTAGCTAAATTTATTGGTGAAAGCAATATCATAGACGGAATTATGCATGAGGATTATGTAATTGAATTTTCCAATAGGATATTTGAATGTGTTGACAAGGGCTTTGGGAAGGATGAAGTCGTTGATGTTGTTATAAGACCTGAAGACATTGATATAGTACCAGTGGATAGAGGAATGCTCAAGGGTGTGGTAACTTCTGTAATATTTAAGGGAGTACACTATGAAATGTTGGTAAAGAATGAGATGTATGAATGGATGGTCCATTCTACAATAATGAAAGAGATAGGTACAGAAATAGGTATGGAAATAAAACCTGAGAATATTCATGTTATGAAGAAGGTAATAGCCAATGAAATTTAAGAAATATACAATTCCATATATAATCTATTTATTGATTTTTATAATAATACCGCTTATTCTGGTTATTTATTATGGCTTTACTACTGGAGATAGTCAGAATCTAAGTACATTTGAATTTAGTTTAGAAAATTTTAAAAGATTTTTTCATCCTATATATATTAAGGTACTTATAAGATCAATCAATCTGGCATTGATATCGACTATTGTATGCTTATTTTTAGGTTATCCGATAGCCTATATTATTTCCAAGGAAAAACTTAGAGTAAGAAATAATCTAATTTTAATGTTTGTTATACCTATGTGGATGAACTTTTTGTTAAGGACATATGCTTGGTTGACCTTATTAGGCAAGAATGGAATCATAAATATCATAATTACTAAATTGGGATTTCAGCCATTAGATTTACTTTATAATGATAAGGCAGTACTGCTTGGGATGGTATACAACTTCTTACCATTTATGGTACTACCAATTTTTTCTGTACTGACGAAAATAGATAATAAATTAATTGAAGCAGCAGAGGATTTGGGAGCTAATAGATTTAATACCTTTATTAAGGTGATTTTCCCTTTAAGTTTGCCTGGTGTTATAACCGGAATTTCTATGGTATTTATTCCTGCGGTAAGTACATTTGTTATTTCTAGTTTATTAGGCGGGAATAAAGCAAACCTTATAGGGAATCTTATTGAGCAGCAATTCAGGTATACAGGAGATTGGCATTTTGGTTCTGCAATGTCAATAATTTTGATGATATTTATACTTATTACAATGGCATTCTCATCTAAGTTTGATAAGGATAAGGAAGGGGAGAGTGGCGGATTATGGTAGAAAAGCACTTGAAACGACTATATACCTTTATGATATTTTTGTTTTTATATGCTCCTATTATTGTCCTTATAGTCTTCTCATTCAATAATTCTAAGTCAAGGGGTATATGGAATGGATTTACACTGAAGTGGTATATAGAATTGTTTAAAGACAGTCAGGTATTAAAAGCATTATACAATACTATATTTATAGCAGTAGCAAGTTCAATTATATCTACTATATTGGGGACTATAGCTGCTGTTGGTATTTATAATATGCATGGCTTAAGCAAAAAGGTGATTCTGAATTTAAATTACCTTCCCGTGTTAAATCCAGATGTAGTTACTGCAGTATCTTTGATGACATTATTTAGATTTATAAAATTGGATTTTGGCTTAATGACTATGATGTTGTCGCATATTACATTTTGTTTACCATATGTAATATTATCAATATTACCAAAGTTGAAACAAATGAATAAGCATCTACCGGAGGCGGCGATGGATTTAGGAGCTACTCCTTTTTATGCATTTAGAAAAGTGATTATACCTGAGATAATGCCAGGAATAATCACTGGAGGACTAATGGCTTTTACTCTGTCCATAGATGATTTTGTTATAAGTTTTTTTAATACTGGACATGGAGTATCTAACCTTAGTATTACGATTTATTCTATGGCAAGAAGGGGAATTAACCCAGTTATTAATGCATTATCAACTATAATGTTTATTGGATTATTAATATTACTGTTAATAATAAATAAGAGGTCAGATAGAAATTTAGAAGAAGGAAGGTAAAAAATGAAAAAAATAAAGATTTTAATTTTATCAGTACTAGTTTTATCCATGTCAATTTTCGCTGTTGGATGTGGTGGCAGTGATAAACCTACCTTAAATGTATATAATTGGGGAGATTATATAGATATGGAGGTACTACATCAATTTGAAGAGGAATATGGAATAAAAGTAGTCTATGATACCTTTGCTACCAACGAAGACCTATATGTAAAATTGAAACAAGGTGGAAGTAGCTATGATGTTGTTTTTCCTTCGGATTATATGATAGAAAGAATGATTAAAGAAGATTTATTAACTACAATAGATAAAAACAATATTTCAAACTTGTCAAAGATAGGGGAAGAATTCTTAAACCTTGATTATGACAAAAACAATGATTACTCAGTACCTTATATGTGGGGAACTCTAGGTATAATTTACAATAAAACTATTGTAAATGAACCACTTGATAGTTGGGCAGACCTTTGGAATGAGCAATATAAAGGTCAAATTATAATGTATAACAGTCAAAGAGATTCCTTGGCAGTAGCATTGAAGAAATTGGGTTATTCAATTAATTCAAGGGATGAAAAGGAATTAGAGGAGGCAAAACAGGAATTAATAAAGCAAAAACCACTTGTGCATGCATATATGGGTGATGAAGTTAAGGAAGCAATCATTAGTGGTGAGGCAGCTATTGCTGTTGTATATTCTGGTGATGCTGTGTACATGAAATGGGAAAATCCGGATTTGGAGTATGTAATACCTAAAGAAGGTACAAATCTTTGGTTTGATGCTATGGTTATTCCTAAAAATGCTAAAAATAAAGAAAGTGCAGAAAAATTTATTGACTTTATGACTAGACCTGATATTGCAGCAAAGAATGTAGAGTATATTGGGTATTCTTCTCCAATTCCTGAAGCGGTGAAGCTGTTAGATGAGGATATACAAAATGATAAGGTAGCTTATCCTGATAGTGAAGAGTTGAAAAACACTGAAATATTTAGTGATCCAACTGATGTGTTGCAGGTTTATGACAGAATATGGACTGAAGTAACAAGTGAAAACTAATATAAAAAACCTCCAAATCATAATTTGGAGGTTTTGTGTAATTCTAATGATAATGGGTAAAAAATATCAATGAGACAGGAGGAAGGAATAAATGAAAACAAAATATCTGATAGTAGGTAATGGAATTGCTGGTCTTTCTGCTGCAAAAGAGATTAGAAAAAACGATACTAAGGGCTCAATTCTTATGGTTACTAAAGAATCATATCTAACTTATTGGAGAATGAAGCTTAGCGAATTGTTGCCAAAGACCATAAAAAAGGATGGGTTATTAATAAATAATGAAAGTTGGTACAAAGAAAATAATATTGAAGTATTGTTAAATAAATCTGTTACGAAGATTAATTCAGAAGAAAAAGATGTAATATTAGATGATAATAATGCCATTAGCTATGACAAATTATTGATAGCTACTGGAAGTAGTCCTTTTATTCCATTTATTAAAGGAAATGAAAAATTAGGTGTATTTGCTCTGAAAACCTTAGATGACTTGAGAGAAATACAGGATTATTTAAAAAACTGTGGAACAGTTTCAGTTATTGGTGGAGGATTATTAGGTATCGAAGCGGCTTGGTCTTTGAGCCATGTGGTTAAAAAGGTCAATATCATTGAGTTCGCACCCTATCTATTACATAAACAGCTTGATAAGGAAATTTCCCATAAATTAGCAGATCGGATAATGGGAGAAGGAATCAATCTATTTTTGTCTCAAGAGACTGAAGAAGTAATTGGAGATGAAAGGGTAACTGGTATAAGGTTAAAGAGTAAAGATTTAATAAATACGAATGCTATATTGATTTCGGCAGGAGTACGTCCAAATCTTGAACTAGTCAAGGATACAAATATTAAATACAATAGAGGAATAGTTATAGATCAACAATTAAGAACAAATGTTGATGATATATATGCTGCAGGAGATGTGGCAGAAGTTGATGGGAATATAATAGGTTTATGGACTGTAGGTTTGGAACAAGGAAAGATAGCTGGAGCAAATATGTCAGGACAAAATATCTTGTTTACTAAACCTAAACTATCTACGACATTGAAAATAAAGGATATTCAGGTATTCTCCGCTGGAGATATCTTTAATTATGATAGAATTTATGAGTATAGAGACGATGATAAAGATATTCATCATAAAATATATACCAAAGATAAGAAAATTGTTGGTGTAATACTTTATGGTGATTTAAAGGAAATGAACAAATTAAGGAACGCTGTTTTTAACAATATAAATATAGAAGATTATTTAAGAGAAGGATTATCCTTTATGTAAAAATCAAGGGGGAATTACGTTGGATATTCAGTTTTTTGGTGCTGCAAACATGGTAACAGGTTCAAATTATCTGCTTAGGACTGAAAATTATAACATTCTAATTGATTGTGGTATGTTTCAAGGCAGTAATGAGAAAGAGAGGTTAAACTTTGTAGAATTTCCATATGACCCAAAGGATATAGACATTATGATACTTACTCATGCTCATATAGACCATAGTGGAAGGATACCTAAATTAGTCAAGGACGGTTTTAGGGGAACTATTCTATGTACAAAGCCTACTTATGATTTGTGTGAAATTATGTTAAAAGATAGTGCAAAAATACAAGAATCTGATGCTGAGTGGGAAAATAAGAAAAGAATGAGGGCAGGTCTAAATAATGTTGAACCTTTGTATACAATAGAAGAAGCAGAAATTAGTCTTAAGTATTTTAAAACATTTTTTTATAATCAAAGGATTGTAGTCAATGATGAATTGACTATTAGATTTATGGATGCTGGGCATATACTTGGTTCATCCATATTGGAAATGTGGATAAAAGAAGGAGCAGAAAGCACAAAAATAGTTTTTTCAGGAGATTTAGGGATGCCTGGCCGACCTATAATCAAGAACCCTGAATTCATTGATGAAGCAGACTATCTTGTTATAGAGTCAACATATGGTGATACAATTCACGAGCCCTATAAAGATAGTACAAACAGATTAATAGATATAATTAATAAGACTGCATTAAGAGGAGGTACTGTTCTTATTCCATCTTTTGCTGTAGGGCGTACTCAGGAACTAATTTATGAACTGAACCAATATTATGAATATGGCGAAGTAGAAGAATATATGAAGATACCTGTATATATTGATAGTCCTCTAGCTGTGAATGCAACGGAAGTGTTTCAAAAAAATTCCAGCAGTTTTAATAAGGAAACAAAAGATATAATATTGAAAGGTGATAATCCCTTTACCTTCAAAAATCTTAGGTATATCAAAAGTCAGGAAGAATCAATTGCATTAAATAAGAGCAATTATCCCAAGGTAATCATATCTTCAAGTGGAATGGCTACAGCTGGTAGAATTAGACACCATCTTAAACATAATCTTTGGAATCCATTAAATAGTCTGGTGTTTGTAGGTTATCAGGCAGAGGGTTCCTTGGGCAGAATATTGCTTGATGGAGTTAAAAAGGTAAAGCTTTTGGGTGAAGAAATAAATGTTGCCCTTGAAATATATGATTTAGAGGGATTTTCAGGTCACGCTGATCAAAAATTTTTATTAAACTGGGTATCTAATTTTAAAATAAAGCCTAAAAAAATATTCATTGTTCATGGTGAAGAAATACCATCAACTACTTTGGCAAATTTGATTAATAAAAAATTAAATATCGATACAATAATTCCAAATATGGGAGATAAGTTTGACATTAAAAAGGATTATATTGAAGTGAAGAAAGGGGCTTCTGTTGAACCTGCTTTACTTAAAGAAGATATTGAAAATGAGCTTGAAAACGTATATAATCAATTCAAATCTTTATTTAACAGATCCAGCAGTCTGTATGAAGAAAAGCTGCTAGAGAAAAGGTATGATGAATTAAAGAACAAACTAATAGATATACAAGGACAGTTAATGGATCTGAATATTATAATTGGGAAATAGTAAAGGAGGTACAAATGAAGTATATAACAAATTTATCAAATAATCCATGGTACAATCTAGCTTTTGAGGAATACTGCTTTAGAAATTTGCCTATGGATGATAATTACGTAATTCTTTGGATTAATGAACCGGCAATTATAGTAGGTAAAAATCAAAATACCATTGAAGAAATAAACAATGAGTATATTAGGGAAAATGGAATTAAAATAGTAAGAAGAGTTACAGGTGGTGGCGCTGTATATCATGATTTAGGAAATTTAAACTTCTCTTTAATTCAGCCTGTAACAGGACCTGAGAAAATTGACTTTGGGAAGATTAATATACCTATGCTAAAATCATTAGAAAAATTGGGTATAAATGCAGAGCTATCTGGCAGAAATGATTTAACATTAGATGGAAAAAAGTTTTCTGGAATTGCACAATCAGTATGGAAAAAAAGAGTTTTAAATCATGGAACGATACTTTTTGATACCGACTTAACCGTATTGTCTAAGGCACTGAATGTTAAGAAGGATAAAATTGAATCTAAAGGCGTCAAATCAGTTAAATCCAGAGTTACAAATATTAGACCTTATCTTACAGAAGATGTTGATATTTTAACATTTAAGGATTTGCTTTTAAAAAATGTATTTGACTATGAATGCCAAGAACTTAATGAATATTTATTGTCCAAAGAGCAAATTGAAGATATTAATAAACTATATACAGAAAAATACTCTACCTGGGAATGGAATTATGGTGAGTCTCCAGCTTTTGATTATAAAAATTATAAGAGATTTCCTTTTGGTTCAATTGATATTCGTTTAAAGATAAAGAATGGTATAGTTGAAGATTCAAAAATTTATGGTGATTTTTTTGGAACTGAAGATGTCTCTTTACTTGAAAACAAATTGAAAGGTACAAAATATAATCGGGAAGCATTAGAAAAATTATTAATAAATGAACCATTACAAAAATATTTTGGTCAAATTTCAAATGAAGAATTTGTAGATTTACTAATGGATTAAGGTCAGAATAACATCTGACTTTTTTCATGAATTTGTTAAGTGGTTTTACTAACAAGTTATGTTAGTATTAGAATATAGAACTTAATGTAAAGTGGGGGATAACATGGAGCTGGTAAGTTCAAATATTTATATTAAGGAATTAGAGGATAAAAAGGATGTGAAGGATTTTATATATTTACCCTTTGAGCTTTATAAAGGGGATGAGGCATGGGTACCGCCGATTTTATCCGATTTTAAAAAATATATCAATGGTATAAATAATTTCTTAAATGAATCAGGACCAAATATCAAAATTGTCGCATATAAAGACAATGAAGCTGTGGGACGACTTTTAGTCGGTATAAATAATTATTTAAATGATTCAAAAGGTATCAAAGAAGGGTATATATCGCTTTTTGAATGTATAAATGATGAAGCTGTAGCATTTAGTCTTTTGGAATACGCCGAAAACTGGCTAGTAGATAAGGGAATGGAGTATATAAAAGGTCCTTTATCATTGCCTGGTGGTGATGATAATAGAGGATTCTTAATAGATAATTTTGTTGATCCTACATTAATTATGAATACCTACAATAAAAAATACTATAATGACTTCTTTATATCTTATGGTTTTGAAAAGTATTTAGATTGCTATGCATATAAAAGTGAAATAAATAATCAAGATATTGAAAGATACGAAAAATTGGTACCGTATGCAATGGAAAAGTATAAATTTCATATAGATAAATTAGATTTAAAGAATATAAATAAAGAGATGTCTGATATTAAATATATAATCGATGATGCTATGCCTAAAGAATGGAATGATTTCATTCCTCCAAGTGATAAAGAGATTGAATTAATAGCTAAACAATTAGTCCCTTATGCAGATCCTGATTTAATATATATAGCTAGGAGCGACCAAGGTATACCAATAGGATTCAACATTTCATTACCAGATTATAATCAAGTATTAAAGAAGCTTAATGGAAAGTTATTACCTTTTGGAATTGTTAAATTTGTATATTTAAAAAGAAAAATTGATAAGCTAAGATTTTTTGTATTATTTGTAGTACCTGAATATAGAAATAAGGGTGTAACTTCAGCTATATATCTTCAATCATATAGAAAGGCTATAGAAAAAGGATATAATTTCGTAGAGGGTTCAACCATTTGGGAATATAATACTCAAATGAAAAATGATATAGAAAAGTTTGGTGGAGAGGTTTATAAAACATATAGAATTTATTGGAAGAAGTTAGATTGAATTTATTTTTCACTAAAAAAGTCAGATTACAAGCTGGATTTTTTTATAACCATATAAATTAGCTAAATAGTAGGTAGAATATTCTGATAAATGAATTGAATATTGCATGTGAATTTTTGAGTGAAAAAAATCTTTTAATTTTCTTAATTTCGTATTGAAATTATTTTGAAATATGTTACTATTAAATTGTAGTAAGTATAAGTTAAGTAATTAACAAAATGAACTTATTTAAAATGTAAATATAATAGGAGGTTAGAAGAGTGGAAAAGAAAAAAGTTGTTCTAGGAGTTATTGGCTCAGATTGTCACGCTGTTGGCAACAAGATACTTGATTATTCCTTGACAGATGCAGGATTTGACGTTGTAAATATTGGCGTGTTATCACCGCAGGAAGATTTTATTAATGCAGCAATTGAGACAAATGCAGAAGCTATTTTGGTATCATCGTTATATGGACATGGTGAAATTGACTGTAGAGGTATGAGAGAAAAATGCGAGGAATCTGGTCTTAAGGATATCCTTATGTATGTTGGTGGAAATATTGTAGTAGGTAAACAAGATTGGGATAGTGTTAAAAAAAGATTTTTAGATATGGGATTTGATAGAGTTTATCCACCAGGAACTTCTACTGAGACTGCTATCCATGATTTAAAGGAAGATTTGTATAATAAATAAATGAAATAAGAGGGATATTATGGACGCTTATCTATTTATTGATTTTGGAAGTACATTTACAAAACTAACCCTTGTAGATATTGAAAAAGAAGAAATTATTGCAACCGATAAAGCCTATACTACAGTCGAAACTGACGTGACAATTGGATATGAAAACGCTTTAAAACGACTAAATGATAAAGTTAAGGGTGATTATAATATAGTTAAACGATTAGCATGCTCATCAGCTGCCGGGGGACTAAAAATAATTGCTATAGGGCTTGTTCCGGAACTTACTGCAGAAGCAGCAAAGAGAGCAGCTTTAGGTGCAGGTGCAAGGGTTATTAAAACTTACAGCTTTAACCTAAACAATGATGAGTTAAAAGAAATAAAGGAATCAAATGCTGATATGATTTTATTGGCTGGCGGTACTAATGGGGGAAATAGTGATTGTATTCTTCATAATTCTAAAATGATAGCAGACCACAATATAAGTATCCCGGTAGTTGTTGCTGGTAATAAAAGCTGTAATGATGAAGTTAGAAGAATTTTTTCAGACGAAATAGAGTTTTATATAACTGAAAATGTAATGCCGAGTTTAAATCATATAAATGTTGATCCTGCAAGGGAAACTATAAGAAATATATTTATGAAAAAGATAGTAAATGCTAAAGGTATGGAGCATGTAGAAGGATCGATATCAGGTATACTTATGCCTACACCTGCATCTGTACTCAAGGCAGCAGAAATACTTTCAAAAGGATCGAGAGATGAATATGGAATTGGAGATTTAGCCGTTATTGATATCGGTGGTGCTACTACTGATGTACATTCAATTGCGGAAGGTGCGCCTAGCAAGCCTTCTGTAGTTTTAAGAGGATTGGAAGAGCCTCATTCAAAGAGAACTGTTGAAGGTGATTTGGGAATGAGATATTCTGCCATGTCCGTATTGGAGGCAGCTGGTACAAAAACAATGAAGAAATATCTTACTCACCAAGACTATAATATAGAAGAAGAATTTGAGAATAGATATAAACATACAAGCTTAGTTGCAACTGATGAAAGAGATATAGAATTTGATGAGGCTATTGCAAAAGTTTGTGCTGACATTTCTATGAAGAGACATGCAGGTTTTGTAGAACCTATATATTCTCCTATGGGTATGATGTATTCGCAAGAGGGAAAGGATTTAATGGAGTTACCTTATGTATTGGGAACCGGAGGGGTTATCATAAATAGCAATAACCCAAAGAGTATTTTAGAAGCATCCGCCTTTACAATGGAAGATCCTACTTCGTTGAAACCTAGACATCCTCAGTATTTATTGGATAAGGAGTATATCATGTCGGCTATGGGATTGTTGACAACAATAGATAAAAATATGGCTGTTAGAATGTTAAAAAAATATATTGTAGAAATTTAGGAGGAAGACTGATGAATTTAAGAAATAAAAGACTTTCTGATGAAGAGTTTTTTAAATTAAGAGAAGATGTATTATCTCATTGGCCTACAGGTAAAGACGTTGATTTGCAAGAGGCTGTTGATTACTTAAAAAAGGTTCCAGATGAAAAAAACTTTGCAAAAAAATTGAAGAAAGCTAAAGAAGAAAGAATTACACTTGCTCAACCAAGAGCTGGGGTTGCATTAATTGATAAACATATTGAATTATTAAACCACTTATCAAAAGAAGGTGGAGCAGATTTATTACCTTCAACAATTGACTCCTATTCAAGACAAAACAGATATGATGAATGTCAAGTTGGTATTGATGAATCATTGAAGGCTGGAAGATCACTACTTAATGGTTTCCCAGCAGTAAACCATGGTGTAAAGGGTTGTAGAGAAGTATTTGAGAATGTGGATAAACCAGTACAAGCAAGACACGGTACTCCAGATTCAAGATTGTTAGCAGAAATCATCCATGCTGGTGGATGGACTTCAAACGAAGGAGGTGGAATTAGTTACAATATTCCATATGCTAAGAGTGTTTCATTGGAAAAATCCTTATATGACTGGCAATATTGTGATAGACTTGTTGGGTTTTATGAAGAGCAAGGAGTAGAAATAAACAGAGAACCTTTTGGACCATTAACAGGAACTTTGGTTCCACCATCAATGGCAATTGTTACTGGAATCATAGAAGCACTATTAGCTGCTGAACAAGGAGTTAAGAATATCACCGTAGGATTTGGACAATGTGGAAATATGATTCAAGATATTGCAGCAATTAGAGTTCTTCAAGAAATGACTGATAAGTATCTTGAACAATATGGATACAAGAATACAGTAGTTACAACAGTATTCCATGAATGGATGGGTGGATTCCCACAAGACGAAGCAAAGGCTTTTGGAGTAATTGCATTTGGTGCGACAACTGCAGCTTTAGCCGGAGCTACTAAGGTTATTGTTAAGACTCCTCATGAAGCAATTGGTATTCCTACTAAGGAAGCAAATGCTGCGGGAATTAGAGCAACTAAGATGGCACTTAGCATGTTAGAAGGTCAAAGAATGCCAATGAGTAAAGCTTTAGAGGATGAGATGAATATAATTAAGGCTGAAACTATTTGTATTTTAGATAAGACTTTAGAGCTTGGAAAAGGTGATTTAGCAGTTGGTACAGTGAAAGCATTTGAATCAGGAGTAATAGATATTCCATTTGCACCTTCAAAATATAATTATGGCAAGATGATGCCTGCAAGAGATAACGAGGGTGCTGTAAGATATCTAAAGGAAGGTAATGTTCCACTATCTAAAGAATTACTTGATTTCAACAGAGCAAGACTTGAAGAAAGAGCAAAATTTGAAAACAGAGAAATTGGATTCCAAATGACTGTTGACGATATTTTTGCTGTAGGTAAAGGAAAATTAATAGGAAGACCGGAGGGAAAATAGTAAATGAAAATAGTTGATTTAGTATGTTCAGAAGGTAAAACAGGTTTTTATTTTGATGACCAAAAGGCTATCAAAATGGGCGCAAAACATGATGGCTTATTCTACATTGGAGAAACACAATTAGAAGGATTTACTGCAATAAGACAGGCAGGAGAAAGTATTTCCGTAATGTTAATATTAGAGGACGGTCAAGTTGCTTATGGTGATTGTGCAGCTGTTCAATATTCAGGAGCTGGCGGACGTGATCCATTATTCTTGGCAAAAGACTTCATTCCAGTTATTGAAAATGAAATTAAACCTTTATTAGTTGGAAGAGATTTAGACAATTTTAAAGCTTTAGCTGAAGAATTTGATAACCTTCACGTAAATGGAAAGAGATTACACACTGCAATAAGATATGGGATTACTCAAGCTATTTTAGATGCAGTTGCTAAATCAAAGAAAGTAACTATGGCTGAAGTTATCAAAGAAGAATATAAGACAAATATTGACTTAAAGAGAATTCCAATATTCACTCAATCAGGTGATGACAGATATCTAAATGCTGATAAGATGATTATCAAGGGAGCAGATGTATTACCTCATGGTCTGTTCAATAACGTTGAAGAAAAATTAGGACTAAAGGGTGAATTGTTAAAAGAATACATTGAGTGGTTAAGAGACAGAGTAAATAAATATAAAACTACTGAAGATTATAATCCAATTTTCCACATAGATGTATATGGTACAATAGGACAATTATTAAAAGATGATACAAAGGTTATGGCTGACTATTTAGCTACTCTTGAAGAAGCTGCTAAACCATATCAACTTCGAATTGAAGGTCCAATGGATGTAGGCGCTAGAACAGAACAAATGGAAGCTTTAAGAGATTTAAGAGCTGAATTAGATGCTAGAGGAATCAATGTTGAATTAGTAGCTGACGAATGGTGTAATACATTAGACGATGTTAAATACTTTGCTGACAACAAAGCTGGTCATATGATTCAAGTTAAGACTCCTGATTTAGGTGGAATTAACAATACAATTGAAGCTTTACTATATTGTCAAGAAAAAGGTATTGGAGCATATTGTGGTGGAACTTGTAATGAAACTAACAGAAGTGCTGAAGTTTGCTGCAATGTTGCAATAGCTTGCGGAGCAAAACAAACTCTTGCAAAACCAGGTATGGGTGTTGATGAAGGATATATGATTATCAACAATGAAATGAACAGAGTATTGGCATTAGCTAATAGAAGGAAATAATTTAATATAAAAACGCAAATTCAGTGGGAGGATTACTCCCTCTGTTTTGCTATTTAATTAAAAAAGGAAGTGTAAAATGAAAACTATAGATGCTAAAAAAATAACAGAAGAAGTAAAAAGGATGGTTATTGAGGCTAACTACTTCCTGCCAAGAGATGTGATGGAAGCTCTTAAGAAAGCAAGAGAAAATGATGACTGGAAGCTTTCACAGGATATTCTTGATAAGATAATCGCTAATGCAAATATAGCAAATGATGAACAAGTACCTATGTGCCAAGATACAGGAATGGTAGTTGCTTTTGTAAAGATTGGTCAAGAAGTTGTTATTGAAAATGGCTATATAGAAGATGCTATAAATGAAGGTGTAAGACAAGGTTATGAAGAAGGATTTTTAAGAAAATCTGTAGTTGGGGATCCATTAAATAGAGTAAATACAAAGGACAACACTCCTGCAGTAGTTCACTATGAAGTTGTACCTGGAGATAAATTGACAATAATGGTCGCAGCTAAAGGATTTGGTTCGGAAAATATGTCAAGACTCAAAATGCTTAAACCATCAGATGGCATAGAGGGAGTTAAAGATTTTATACTTGAAACTGTTGAACTTGCCGGTCCTAATCCTTGTCCTCCAATAGTTGTAGGTGTAGGTATTGGAGGTACATTTGATAAGGTAACATTATTAGCTAAAAAGGCTCTTATGAGAGAGCTTGATAAGGATAATGAAAATCCTTTCTATGCTGATTTAGAAAATGAAATGTTAGAAAAGATAAACGCATTAGGTATTGGACCACAAGGGTTTGGTGGGAAAACTACTGCATTAAAGGTTAGTATTGAATATTATCCAACTCATATTGCGGGGTTACCAGTAGCTGTAAACATAAACTGCCATGCTACAAGGCATAAAGAAGTAACACTTTAGGAGGGTTGAAATGGATTATAAATTAACAACACCATTTACTAGAGAAGCCTTGAAGGATTTAAAACCGGGAGATACTGTTTATATTACAGGGTATATGTATACTGCAAGAGATGCAGCGCATAAAAGACTGGTTGAATTAATCGAACAAGGGAAAGAATTACCGATTGATGTTAAGGGAGCTTGTATTTATTATGTTGGACCAACTCCAGCAAAGAAGGGGCAAGCTTTAGGGTCTGCCGGACCTACTACTAGCTATAGAATGGATGCATATAGTCCACAATTGTTAGATTTAGGGCTAATGGGCATGGTAGGTAAGGGAAAAAGAGGACCAGAAGTAGTGGAAAAGATAGTAGAACATGGAGCTGTTTATATGGCAGCAATAGGTGGGGCTGCTGCATTGATATCAAAGGCAGTCAAAAGTGCTGAAATAATTGCTTATGAAGATTTAGGCGCAGAAGCTATAAGAAAAATATATGTTGAAGATTTTCCGGCTACTGTTGTTATAGATTCTAAGGGAAACAATCTATATAAATTAGGTAGAGAGGAGTATCTTAAATGGAAGCAACAAAAATAGTGAGAATGGCTAAGGCTGGTTCTGTTGAATCTAATGATATTTTGATTATGATTTCTCCAGGTGAAGGAAAACTGGAGTTAGAACTTGAAAGCGTAGTAATAAAACAATTTGGTGATAATATCAAAGAAACAATCCTAAACACTCTTAAGAGCGAAGGGGTAACTGATGCAAAAGTGATAGCTAAAGATAAGGGTGCATTGGATTTTACAATAAAAGCAAGAGTAAAAGCCTGCGTAAGAAGAGGGAGTGATAAGGATGAGTTATAAAACATTACTTTTCATGCCAGGAAATAACCCAGGTATGTTGCAAAGCTCTGATATTCTGGGTGCAGATGGGCTTATCATAGATTTGGAAGATGCAGTAGCTATTACAGAAAAAGATGCTGCAAGAATCTTAGTCTGCGAATATCTTAATACCTTTGAAACAACTTCAGATGTATTCGTTAGAATAAATCCGCTCGATTCTCCATTCTTTTATAAGGATTTAGACGAAATTAAGAATCTAAATATTACAGGTATTGTTTTACCAAAAGCTAGTGTAGAGTCCATGGAGGCACTTGATAAATATTTAACGGAGAATAATTTAGATTTTAAGGTGATAGGACTTATAGAAACGGCAATGGGATTGGAAATGGCACTTCAAATTTTGAGTAAATCAAAGAAAGTCATAGGTGTTTTACTTGGAGCTGAAGACTTAACATTGGATTTGGGTGCAAAGAGAACCAAAAAATCTGATGAAATAGCTTATGCAAGGTCCAGGATTATTGCAGTATCAAAGGCATTACAAATTGAGGCAATTGATACACCATTTACAGATACTGATGATTATGAGGGATTAAAGATTGATGCTTTAAATGCCAAGGATCTTGGGATGACAGGCAAGGCTCTTATCAGTCCTAGACATGTAGATATCGTAAATGAAATATTTGCACCTTCAGAAGAAGAAGTAAATCATGCTTTAAGGGTAATTGAAGGTGTTAAGTCTGCAAATGAAAAAGGCTTAGGAGCATTTTCACTTGATGGTAAAATGGTAGACGCTCCTATTATAAAGAGAGCATTAAATTTATTAAAAATGAGTGGAGATTATAAGGAGGAATATGATGGATTACTTAAATAATATTGATTTAGATTCAATAAAAATTATCGATAAGTCCGAATATCCTCCAAAGGTTTCAAAGAAGGATAAGGTCACGGAGGATATTGATTATCTTTTTAATGAACTAAATATAAAAAATGGTGCAGTGCTTTCTTTCCATCATCATTTGAGAAATGGAGATAGAGTACTAAATTTAATCATGAAAAAGGTTCAATCCATGGGAATTAAGGATATTACCTTAGTTGCCAGCTCATTGTTCCCAACTAATAAAGAATTGATTCCAATGCTAAAGGACGGTACAATCAAAAATATTGTAACATCTTATATATCCGGAGAACTAGGTGAAGCTATTAGCCACGGTGAATTGAAGGGAAGTATTGTAATGCAATCCCACGGTGGCAGAGCAAGATCTATATTAAATGGAGAGCTTGAAATAGATATAGCATTTATTACATCACCAAGCTCAGATAACAAGGGAAATATATCAGGAGTCAATGGTACTAACTCTTGTGGTTCTTTAGGATATGCCATAGCGGATAGTATGAAAGCTAAGAGGGTAGTTGCAGTAACTGACTCTATAATGGACTATCCAAATTATCCTGCAGATATTACAGAAGATTATGTTGACTATGTATTTGTTTTGGAATCTATAGGATTAAAATCAGGTATAGTATCTGGAACTACAATGATTACAAAGGATCCTATCGGGCTTAAAATTGCAAAGGACACTTTAAAGGTAATGGAAGCTTCTGGTCTTTTAAAGAATGGTTTAAGCTTCCAAAGTGGTGCAGGTGGAATATCTCTAGCTGTAACATCATTTCTTAGAGATTATATGATTGAAAACAATATAAAAGGTAGCTTTGCTTCAGGTGGGATTACAGGATATTTAACTGATATGCTTGAGGAAGGTCTTTTTGACACTTTATTTGATGTTCAATGCTTCGATTTAAAGGCGATTGAATCTTTAAAGAAAAATGCAAATCATTTGAGAATGAGTGCATCGCAATATGGCAATCCTGAAGTTTCAGCTGTTGTTGACAATCTTGATATAGTTATTCTTGGTGCAACAGAAATAGATACAGACTTCAATGTCAATGTATCAACAGGTTCACATGGACTATTGATGGGAGGATCCGGAGGTCATCAGGATACTGCTGCTGGTAGTAAATTGTCTATAATTGTATCAAAGCTGTTCTCGTCAAGAATTCCTTTGATAAAGGATAAAGTAGATGTAATCACTACACCAGGTAGTACTATTGATATATTAGTAACTGAAAGAGGAATTTGTGTAAATCCTTTAAGAAAGGATTTAATCCAAAAATTTAAAGAAGCTAAATTGGATATAATAGATATCAATGAGCTTAAGGACTATTCAGAAAAAATTATGGGGAAACCAAATCCTATAGAAAAGACCGAAAGAGTAATTGGTTTTTCCGAATATCGTGATGGCAGAGTCCTTGATTATATCTATGAAGTGAAGAGATAAAGGGTTGCTTAATTGCAACTCTTTTTTCAGGATATGTCATTCCTTCACTAATGCGCAGAATGACGATGTTGTCATCCTAAGTTTAGCAGTATGATAATTGCTTACGAGGTATCTCGGGTTTAAGAGAGGATATTTTATTAGTAGAACTTTATAATGAATGGTATAATAAGCTTATTATATAAAAGGTTGTGATTTTGTGTTTTTCAGCGATGAATTAAATTTGAACAATCCCATTGAGGTAGAAGAGATAAAAAAATTCTTAAAAATATTTAATGTTGATTATGATATCCCGGATAAGACCTATGTTATTAGGGACAATGGAGAAATTATTGCAACAGGATCAGCTTCGGGAAATATTTTGAAGTATTTTTTTGCAAAGTGTACCTATAGTGGACAAGGAGCTATTGGAATAATTTATAATTCACTATTGGAATATCTTATGGAAAAGGGATATAGTTCATATTTTATATTTACTACTCCTAATAATAAGGCAATTTTTGAATCCCTTGGACTAAAGGAAGTATATTCTACTAATAGAGTAATGCTTTTGGAAGGTGGATTCTATAATTATAACAATTGGATAAAAGAAACTAAGAAAAATCTTGGCGTTAAAGCTGGCAAAAGAGGGGCGGTAATTGTAAACTGCAATCCTATGACATTAGGCCACAAATATCTAATGCTGAAGGCTTTAGAAGAGGTTGATGAATTACTAATATTTCTAGTGGAAGAGGATCTTTCAATCTTTCCATTTGAAGATAGATATAACATTATTAAAAATGAATTTAAAGATGAAACAAGAATAAAGGTACTAAAAGGTGGTCCTTATATTATATCAAGAGGAACCTTTCCGACATATTTTATAAAGAAAAAAGATGAAATGCTAGAGATTTATACTGAATTGGATGCTAAAATTTTTGCAGAAAAAATAGCTAAGGATCTAGAAATAGATATTAGATTTCTTGGTTCAGAGCCTATAGATGAAGTAACAAATGCTTATAATAGATCACTGAAGAACATATTAGAATCAAATGATATTGAAGTTAAAATAATTAAAAGAAAAGAATTGGATAACAAACCTATAAGTGCATCCTATGTAAGAAATCTTATCAAGAATAATAGAATTGACCAGGCATATAAATTGTTGCCTCAAAGTACAATTGATTATTTGAAGGAAGATGAAGGTAAAAGAATAATCGAAAAAATTAAAAGAATATAAACTTTTCCACTTAATGGCATAATTTTTCATAAATAGTAGAGCATAATAATTACTAAATATATTATGGAGGTAATTATTGTGGATTCTACGATAGCTCAACTTAATGAAAATCAAATGGAAGAATTAAAAAAACTTGAGGCTGAATTAGGTGTAGTACTTGTTGCATATGAAAAATAAATAATACTAACAAAATTTAAAAACTCTTTTATTTCTAAAAGAGTTTTTAAATTTCATTAGTCAAAACATATAACTGGATTGTCTATATATTCCTTCATAGAAGTATTTATTAAGGGCAAATTAATATTATAAATATTTTCTACTATTTATAAAAATCTTAATTAAGATTCAAATAAAGCGCAACTACTGTTGCGGCGGTCTGTAGAAACTGCAAGCAGTTTCCTAAAGCCTAAAAAAAGGAGAATGTTTATGGATATATTGACTATTCAGGATTTACAAGAGTTAATTAATATTGATGAAGGAACATTTATATCTATTTATATGCCTACCTACAGTAGTGGAGTAGATATAAGGCAGAATCCAGTTAGATTTAAACAGTTATTAAGAGAAGCAGAAGCTAAACTGTATGATATGGAAATGACCAAATCAGAGGTAGAGACTTTTCTGAAGCCTGCCACTAACCTTGTTGATGAAATTAGGTTTTGGCAAAATCAAAGTGAAGGTTTGGCATTATTTATACATTCAGATGGTATAAATTATTTTAGGCTTCCGTTCAACTTTAAAGAAACTGTTAATGTTAGCAATAGAATACATGTAAAACCTCTATTTCCTCTATTGACTGGGAACGGTCAATTCAATATATTAGCTTTAAGTAAGAATCAGGTTAGACTGTTTAGATGTACAAGGCAAAATATTATTGAAATTGAATTGCAGGATGCACCTGACAGTATGCATGATATGCAAGTTGATGATGACTATGATAGTTCAAAAAGAGAATTAGCACAGCGTACCTCTAATAATGTAGGTAAAAATCAATTAGTTTATAACAATGTAACCCAATCGCAAAGTGCTGAGGATGATTATGAAAGAAATGAATTAACTAGATATTTTAGAGCTATTGATGAATCACTTTTAGATATGCATGAAGGTGATATCATTCCTTTGGTACTAGCTGGTGTTGAATATCTGATACCTATTTATAGGGAAAAGAGTAAGTATCCTTATATAGTTGATGATTATATACGAGGGAATCCAGAGTTATTAAATGGGGAAGAGCTTCATAAGATGGCATGGAAAATAGTGGAGCCGTTGTTCAACAAAGAAAGGGATATTGCTGAAGAAAAATATAAGCAATATCGTGGCCAAAGAAATAAGTTATTTGCTAATTCACTTGAAAAGATTATTCCAGCGGCCTATAGTGGTCAAATAGAATCATTATTCCTTGATGATAAGGTTCAGCAATGGGGTAAATTCAATCATCATGATAATAGTATAGAGTTACATGATGAAGAGAGAAATGGCGATGAAGACCTTATGGAATATGTATCACTCCTCACCATATCTAGAGGAGGAAGAGTATTCCCTGTTACACCTGATGAAATTCCTGATAAAAGTGCAATAGCAGCTGTTTTACGTTATTAATATAAGGCTTTGGTACTAAAATACCAAAGCTTTAATATTGTAAATATAGTTTAAAATTGATATATTATAGGTAATACAAATTTGGAGGAGTTTATGAAGAAATCATATTTATTTTTATTTTTAATTATTATCATTGCAATATCAATATTTACAGTTAGATTTTTACCTGATTATTTATCAGTAACCTATAATGATTTACCTGTAGAAATAGAAGTAAAGAAAGGTGCTAATTTAAATTCAGTAGCTGAAGATTTATATGAAAAGAACATAATAAGAAGTAGATTATGGTTTAGATATAATGGACAAGATATTGCCAGAAGTATAAAGCCAGGTACGTATACAATCCCATCTAAGGTTGAGTTGAATGAAGTTTATGAAATATTACAAAATGGTGAAGATGAGAGCCAGATTAAGCTTACTTTCCCAGAGGGTTTTATATTATACCAATTTGCTAAAAAGGTAGAGGAGTCTGGGTTAGCTTCATCAGAAGAGTTTATAAAAGAAACTGATGATTATTTTAATAAAATGGGTTACACTTTTGATCCATCGAATCTGTACTTCAAGATGGAAGGATATTTATTCCCTGATACTTATTATTTTACCAAAGATCAGAGCGTAACGGAAATTGTCACTAAACTAGCTGAAACTATGGAGGATGTATTTACAGATGAGTACCTTAATAAGGCTAAGGAAATGAATCTGACAACCCATGATGTATTAACCATCGCTTCTCTAATTGAAAGAGAAGCATATAATGATGAGGAAAGAGCTAGAATTAGTGGTGTCATATATAATAGGTTAGATATAGGGATGCCTTTACAAATTGATGCATCTGTAATATATGGACTTGGTGAAGGAAAAGAACATAAGACTAAGGTTTTATTAGAAGACCTGAAAGTAGATAATCCTTTCAACACCTATAAGAACCCAGGGCTACCACCAGGACCAATCGCATCGCCAGGCAAAAAATCAATACAGGCTGCATTATATCCAGAAGAACATGATTATTTTTATTATGTAATGGGAGAAAATGGACATGTTTTCGCCAAAACATTTGCTGAACATGAAAATAATATAAAGAAATATAGGAAATAGAAAAGAAATTGTACAAGCATCTATTTATGATAATAAGAATACAGATTTCAAATTAGTGAAAATTCATATAAGGAGGAAAACATGAGTTGGATGTTTTGGAAAAATAAATCTAATACTGTTGAAGAGTACTTACAAAGATTTGATGGTAAATTGGAAGAAATAAATCAACAGTTAGAAAATAACGGTGATGCAATTCAAAAATCATTAAGATTGGAGTATAAATCATCCCAAGAGATATTTAAAAAATTAGATCAAATTAAAGAGAATATAGATGAAAATATGGATTATAGTACGAAATATACCGAATTAGAACATGAGAGGGATAAATTAATTAAGGAAAAGAATTTTGTTTTAGCCAGAAATATTCAATGGTTAGATGATATTGATTTAATTTGTGGCAAAATTGGTGGGCAAGAGAAGGAGCATTGGATACAGTTATTGCAAAACTGGCAAAAAGAAATATTAAAATCATTAGAAGAATTAAGAATATTTGAGATTGATATTATAGGAAAGACTTTTAATCATGAAGTAGCAGAATCTGTAAGTACAAAGAAGAAGGAAATTAACAAAGATTATTTGCCTTATGAGGTTGTAGAGGTTTTGCAGAGAGGTTTTATCTTTGAAGGGGGGACTTTATTAAGAAAAGCAAAAGTTATTACTATAGAAGAAGAGGAGAGATAGGAGATTATGAACAATACTAATAATATGGATAATGAATTTCGTCCCATTGTGGGTATAGATTTAGGAACGACAAATTCTGCTATAGGTTATATTTATAATAAGAAACCTCAGATATTAAAATCTCAAAAAGGCGAAAGAATTGTTCCTTCTGTAGTACTGATTGATTTAGAGGATAATGTTGTAGTTGGTAAGAATGCCTTAGATTCACTAGTTGCTATGCCAAATCGTACAGTTGCAGCAGTAAAGAGGAAAATGGGTTCATCTGACCTAATACATATAGCTGGCAGAGAGTTATTGCCTGAAGAAGTATCTGCATTGATTTTGAAAGAACTAAAAAAGAGTATAGATGATTTATATGGAGAAGGAGAAAAGGAAGCAGTAATTACTGTGCCCTCATATTTTACAGATGCTCAACGCCGAGCAACGAAGAAAGCTGGTGAATTAGCAGGGTTTGTAGTAGAGCGTATTATCAATGAACCAACAGCAGCAGCTTTAGCTTATGGTTTGGACAATTTAAAAAAAGATGGGAATATACTTGTTTATGACTTAGGTGGAGGAACCTTTGATGTATCTGTTGTAGAATTGATGAGTGGAATATTGGAGGTCAAAGCTTCAACAGGAAATAACCTATTAGGTGGAGAGGATTTTGACTGGAAGCTTGTGGACTGGTTAGCAAAGAAAATAATAGACGAGAATAATATAGATCCTAGAGATGATATTCGTGCAAAGGCTTTGTTGAAAAAAGAGGCAGAAGATATAAAGATTAGGCTTTCGTTAGAGGAAAGTGTAAAGGTGGTATTGCCCGTAGTGACAGTAAAGGATAATCAACCTATAGGTTTAAATACTATAATTCACCGTGTAGAATTTATTAATTTAATTGACGATTTACTTCAAGGAACTATTGAACTAACAAAAGATGTTTTAAAGGAAGCAGACCTTTCTGTTGAAGATATTGATGAAATATTGCTTGTTGGAGGTTCAACTAGAATACCTAGAGTATATGAATTGATATTTAATCTTTTCGGTAAAAATCCAAAGAATGACATTGATCCTGATGAAACAGTGGCCTTAGGTGCTGCTGTTCAGGCTGGACTGAAATCAAGGGCATTATCAAAGAGTGGGCTTATAGCCACGGATGTAGCACCTTTCTCTATGGGAATTGCCGTATTAAAGGAATGGAGGTCATCGACTTTAAGACCTGGAGGATTTGCTATAATTATCCCTAAAAATACAACTATACCTGTACAGCGAAGCGAAAAATTTACTACCACATATAATGGACAAAATGCTGTATCCATAGAGATATATCAGGGAGAACATGAATGGGTTAAAGACAATTATAAATTAGGAGAATTATTATTAGAAGGCATTCCAGCCAATTATGCAGGAGAAGAAGTTATAGAAGTAAAATTTAGGTATAACCTCAATGGAATATTAGAAGTTAATGCAAAATGCATTTCAACTGAAAAAGAGATGACAGTAACAATTCAAGATGCACTAAATCGTGATTCACAAAAAACATTGGAAAAGAGTATGGAGAAGATAGAGTCTCTATATCATGAAGCGGATGAAGAATTTGAAGATATGGAAGATTTGATTTATTTAGATGATGAAGATATTGATGTTGAAAAGACATGGGAATCCTTGACAGAGGAAGCAAAGACACATATAGACCATTTAAACAAGCTAAAAAATGAGATGAATGGAGTGCAACAAAGGAAGGCTGATAAATTAATCAAACGTCTTCAAAAGGCGATAGAAGATGAAGATAGTTTACAAACTATAATTGAAGATACAATAGATTTTATGATAGATTTTGAGTTATAGGAGTTGAAAAGATGGTAGAAGGATACTATTTTAAAACAAGAAAGAAAAAAACAAAAAAAGAGAAGGTTGAAAATCTCTATAAAATATTAGGCACTCGTTCTAATATTAGCCAGGATAGAATTAAAGAGAAGTATATTGAGAAACTTAGAGAGTTTCCGCCAGAAACACATCCAGAAGAATTTCAAGAAATTAGAAGAGCTTATGAAATCTTAAAGGATGATGATAAACGCAGAAAATATGATATGTTTCGCAAATATGGAGATAAACTTGAAAAAACTATGGATGATGTAATGCTTTTAAAATCAAAAGGGGAATTCCAAAAAGCTAAAGAGTTAATAGACTATGTCTTGGAAATCTACCCAGATGATATTGAAGTTGAATTAAAACTTGCAGAGTTATTTTTAGATATTGAAAATATTGAAGAATTTTATAGTATTATAGATAAAATCATGGAAGAATGTGATACTGAACAAAAGCAAGATATCTTGTTTATTAAATTCAGCATGCTCTATTCAAATGGGTATTATGATGAGGCATTTACTACACTTGAAAAATACAAAGAGTATGTAACAGATATAAAACGATATCATGAAATTCGATTAATAGTATTTTTAAACTCCGGTGATTTCCAGCAAGCATGGGGTGAGTTTAAACTTTCACTGCCTCCTACAGATGATTTAAATATTGAGAACTTAGAAATTTTATTAAATTGGATTAATACCGGGATTATGCTTGAAAAATGGAGAGAAATTCCAAAGATTCAAAATTATATCCGAAAACTTGCGAAGTCAATTAAGTATGAAGAAGAGTTATATATACTTATGGATCGTTTGTTAGAAGAAGCAGATTCGTACTTTGATGTTGCACGCTTTAAAGAGGCAGATGTTTTTATGCAATTAGCAAGTCAAATATTCAAAAATGATGAATACATTAGGAACCGCAGTAAAGAGATTAAGCCACTTGTTAAGCTCGAAATGGAGTTAGACCGCTCAGCTAAAGATCGTGATTTAATCCCCTATGTTCATGTAAAGATTGTGGAAGCATTTTATTTAAAGTATAATCAGAAGAGTTATGAGGAATTTTTAAATGATTACCCTCACGAGATGATGAGGGAATTGGAATGTATGAAAGAGGATATAGCTTATGGAATACTACGAATTAAGAAAAAATATCCCTCTTTATATAAAGAATTCAACAAGGAATTGACAGAATTATTTAATGAATCAACAGAGGGTTTAAATCGTGAACAAAGGAGGAGTTTAAGGTAGATTTGCAATGAAATCTTGAATCTTATCACATTGATAAAGATTTACTTTTGAGATTTATTGATATGAAATTGCATTGACTTCAAAATTTATATCGTCTATAATGTAAGAAATATTAATTTTAGACGAAGGGGTGTTTTTATGAATTATATACACAGAGCAATGGAAGATACATTTCTACGTTTATCAAAAGAATTTCCAGCACTTCTACTCACCGGACCCAGACAGGCCGGTAAAACTACTATGCTGCAAAGGTTGGCTATGGAGGAAAACATAGATCGGGAATATGTCACGCTGGATGATCTAACAGAACGTCAAATGGCAAAAAATGATCCCAAGATGTTTTTGCAAATTCATAAGCCTCCGGTGTTTATCGACGAAGTACAGTATGCGCCTGAATTATTCACTTATATTAAAATACATGTTGACAAGACCCATCGTGCCGGTGACTTTTGGCTAACCGGTTCACAAGTGTTTAAATTGATGGAGGGGATACAGGAGTCACTTGCCGGACGTATATGCTTGCTAAATATGTCTTACATGTCGCAGGCAGAAATCGATGGTGCTGCTACGGAGCCTTTTAAGTTAAATTTGGAACAGCTGTCATTGCGTATAAAGGAGCGAACTCCTGTTGATACTCCTGCACTTTATGAACGTATTTTCAAAGGTGGTATGCCTGCTCTCATCAGTGGACAATATAGCGATTATCATGCAGTCTATTCCAGCTATATCAGCACTTATATAGACAGGGATGTAAAAGAGATATCCGGAGCCATTGATTCTCTTAAGTTCATGGATTTCTTCATTGCAGCTGCAGCTCTATGCGGACAGATGCTCAATTATAAGACTATATCTGATGCTGCTGATATTAATCAGGTTACCGCTAAAAATTGGCTTGGGATTTTAGAGAGATTAGGTATCGTGTTTTATCTTCATCCGTATTCTAACAATATGCTAAAACGTATGGTGACCAAACCAAAGCTTTATTTCTATGACTCTGGTTTGGTGGCATACCTGACAAAATGGAGCGACAGTGATACTTTAATGAACGGCGCCATGGGTGGTGCAATTCTTGAGAATTTTGTTGTATCGGAAATCATGAAGAGCTATCAAAACTGCGGTAGGGAAGCCTTTATTTATTATTATAGAGATAAGGATACCAAGGAGATTGATATTCTACTTGAGGATAGTGGCAAGCTGTATCCTATGGAAGTCAAAAAGACTGCTACACCACAACGACAGCTCACTCGTGTATTTGGGGTTATAGACAAGTCTTCATTAGAACGTGGAACAGGAGCTGTTCTCTGTACAACGGATAGACTTTCGGCTTTTGATAGCAAGAATTTAATTGTACCTATTTGGGGTATATAAGTTATAGTACGGAGATTCAAAACTTAGATATAAAGTATACTTTATATCTAAGTGGTATCAAATAATTCTTGAAAAAGAAGTATTATAAATCGAATTTGGCAGTTTGATTATATACAATTTATCGATAAGGAGTTGCCATATGGTAACTCTTTTTGTGTGCCATAATATTGTTATAAAAGATTTAGATTAAAACGAAACGAATCTGTTACTTGCTAGGTTAACAAATGGTTTATATAATAGATACATATGAAGAAGTATAATTGAAGTTTGGGGAGATATAATGTCAAAACTTATAACACCATTGTATAAGAATTGATAGTTTTTGATGGAGGTGATAAATACAAATACTAAGAACAATCTGCAAGAAGTATTGGTAAGTATACTGAAACAATACGATGTAGAAGATGAAGTATTATGGCAGTTGAGATATAAATACATGCTACACATTGATTTATGTAAAGAAATGCACTGAAAAAGCAATAGAAGTATTTAATTTTACGAGATTTAGCCACAATTTACTAGTTGTTTATAATGATATTTACAGTAACCATGGAGTACGAGAAAAAGAATTTGTGGAAAGTATTTTAGAAAATATAATTCAATATGATAATTATAAATTAGATTGGATATTTCCAGAGGATGATACTGCCAATACATGCAACAGGAGAATTTATCAAGTAGAAAAAATAGATATAGAAAAATTATTTAAAGAAATAATTTTATCAGATATCGGCGGAGCACATTAGATTTAGCTTCATCTATATTTGTTATAGACTTAGATACAGGATGTATATTCTACCTATATGATGATAGGGGACTATATCTATTTGCCCCAAAGGAAGATTATTTAACAGATGTATGGAATGAGTTTTATAATGATGTATTCTCAGATTGAAACTTATCTTGCAAAACAATAAGATAAAAGCAATAGAACTGTATATGGATTTAACAGTAAAATTAAAATACAGGAGGTGAAAGGCTACGAATAAATATAAGATCCCACTATTGTTGTGGGTTGTATTCGAAGCTATCGCAATTACGCTATGGCTTTTTTTGGACAATTTGTTTTATCTTTTAAATTTTACATATATTGGTACAGCGATTGCTGTTGGCTTGGTGCTCTACATTGCTGGGTTCAAATATGCAAGGATGATGGTTCAGCTTACCGTTGGTCTATACATGTTGGTTTATCTCGGCATTATCAGCCGTGAGAACATGCAAATTGAAGGGTTTTGGTACTATTTATTTTTGGGTGTATTTCAAGCTGCGGTAATTCACTACCTTGTAGCAAAAATTGTAGGTCCACTTCTGTTTGGCAGGGGTTGGTGTGGATATGCTTGTTGGACTGCTATGGTGTTGGATTTCTTGCCGTATAAGACACCTCAAAAGCCCCGACGCGAAAAATTGGGACGACTTCGGATAATCACCTTTATCTTGTCGTTTTTATATGTATTTATACTATTTCACCTGTACCCTAACAACTTGGAAAACCTAATGTTTATCAGCTTTATAGTGGGCAACGTCATTTACTACGCAATCGGCATTATTCTTGCTTTTACATTCAAAGATAATCGTGCTTTCTGTAAATACATCTGCCCTATAACAGTTTTTCTTAAACCCGCAAGTTATTTTTCGGTGTTCCGTATCAAGGTGGATACAAATGCCTGTATTTCCTGTGGTAAATGTAAAAGAGCATGTCCAATGGAAGTGGATATGATGGATAATAACCACAGTAGAAAAAATGGGACTGAATGTATACTGTGCTTTGAATGTAAAAAAGCATGTCCAACAAAAGCTATTAAGTAATCAGTAAAATACCAAACATTCCTGCGGATTTTTTCACTTCGTCTTTAAGTAAATTCCTTTTTATCTAAGAAAATCTATCTTGATATTACAGGTAGAAAGCAAACGATGTGATAGCTTATCAGATTCCATTCCTTTATTTAATGAAAAAAATCACGTTGGAGGGATATTAGGAGGGATATGTAGGGATTTTTTTATCACTTGTCAATAAGGAATAGTAAATTTTAGATTACGCAGTCAGCACCTATCACTGACAATATGATTATAAGGAGCTGACTTAAAATGAGAGATAAACAATATTATCGAGAACGGTTTAAAGAGTATCCTGATGTTGTGACACTTGAACAACTTAGAGAAATGCTCGATGATAAATAAACCTCAGGCTAAAGATTGATGGTATTCTATTAACAATGGTAGATAGCCGAATTGTTATTTGAGGATGGAATTTTATGGGACATTTTGTTCTCC